>JBDUAM010000576.1:0-11576 GCA_040004655.1 Chthonomonadales bacterium
GTGCTGAAGAGTAATTATAACAACAGCGCCATGAATGAAATTGATATTACAAAGTTGCCTGGGACCGGTGGAACCGCCAATGCATTGTCATTATTTGCTTTTAACCACGTAAGGCCCGTGGATCCAAATTTTGATGTCGCCATCGAGTCGACCGTTGGCCATATCTTTTTGCTAGCATTGTAAACGGTATTCCAAATACCGTTGGGGACCGTGCCTCCAAGCCAGCCTGATGTTGCGCCGTTAAATTCTACGTTGCCGGAAACTGAACAGTTGCTACCAAAACTAAACGTCCCATTTGTGCCGGCGTTTCCCGTCACAGAACAGTTGCCGACCATATTCCCAGAAGTTTCACCCCATAGTGCATATACGCTTGAACCGCCTCCGCCAATGGGTTTGAAGTAGGCGCTTACAGTACGGATGGTTCCGTTAACGATTCCACGGGCGGTAACGATTCCTGCCTGCATGTCCGTCCAGGGTACTGAACCATCGCGGTTTGAGACATAGACCTGAAACACACCTGAACCCGGCAATAGATAAGTTGGGCCGTACGGGTTAGATGAGTTTGTTGTATCTGCGCTAAGGGAAGAATTACTGATAGCGCGGAGCTCATAATCAATGCCATCTTCGGCAACATAAACAGCCGACTCAAAGTCACATTGCCGTTTGGCGAGCTGATAGTGGGAGACGCTCAGGCGCATCATGCCTGTAGTGATGGTACTGATTACTGTTACAAACGCCAGAACACTAATTAATGTGCCGCCATACGTGCGGCGACCCTTGCGTAGTGCAATGGCGCCGACTGGGACGCGTAGTATTCGGTTCAAGGTTATCTCCGTGGCATGTTCTATTTAACACGCGCTAAATAAATACCTCGAGACTCATACATGGTCCATCCACCGAATGGTGGATTTGTCAAGAAACTGCAATGACCGGAAGTGGATACACTGGATCTTCCGGTCATCGTTTGTGCCGCCAGCACAATTGTTAACCACTGTAATTAGTAACTTGGATTGTCCTCCGTGTAGACATTGTCGAAGGAATAGTAGAGCGGCTGCGGATATGGTTGATATCCACTAACGTAAGTCACACCAACATTCCCTCGTAAGTCCCAGTTATTCACAATAACGGTTCCATAGATATTCGGCGTACCCTTGGCAATGAATCCACCCTGGTGCCAGCCATTCATATTGTATATTTCACAGTCGATGATCTGAGAGTTTCCAACCTGCACGATGTCACTTACGGTTGCAGAATAGAAACGAACGGCATTTATCGGGTTAGTTGACATCGAGATGGTGGCACTGCCACCGCGCCAGTCGATATTCGGGTTGGAGCCAGTTGGGCCCACCCAGACGTTTATTGGACCAGCGGTGTTGTCAAAACTGAAATCTGATGTACCTTCGAGTGTAATACCCTCAAGGTAATAGTTGGCACCGCCAGGCTTTCCATAGAATGTTGTGTGGTCATTACCAGTCATATGGAGAACGTAATCCGACGAAATGGGGGGTACTGATAAGCCATTGTCGTTGTGTGCCTTTAGCCATACCAGTGCGGTTGAACCAAACTTTGATGTAGCCATTGAATCAACCGTGGGCCAAATCTTTTTATTGGCGTTGTAAACAGTGTTCCATATACCGCTGGGAACAACACCGCCTACCCAGTTAGATAACGGACCATTGAATTCAACTATTCCAGACACAGAACAGTTGCTTCCAAAACTAAACGTGCCGTTTGTTCCAACGTTGCCCGTTACGGTACAGTTGCCAACCATATTGCCGGTTGTCTCTCCCCACAGAGCATAGACACTCGATCCGCCGCCGCCCACAGGTTTGAAATAGGCGCTAACTGTGCGGATGGTTCCATTTACGATTCCACGGGATGTGACGATTCCTGATTGAGCTTCGGTCCAGGGAATTGACCCGTCTCGATTCGAAACGTAGACCTGGAAAACACCAACGGCAGGAAGGTTGTATGTCGGGCCATATGGGTTGCCGGAATTAGTGGTATCGGCGTTAAGCGGCGAGTTACTAAGGGCGCGGAGCTCGTAGTCAATACCGGCTTCGGCTACGTAGACAGCGGACTCAAAGTCGCACTGTCGTTTGGCGAGTTGATAGTGGGATACAGTCAGTCGCATCATGCTTGTTGTGATGAAACTGATGACGGTTACAAACGCCAGAACACTAATTAATGCGCCGCCCGACCTCCGGCTGCTATTGCAAAGTGCAATGGCGCCTGCGGGGACGCATATTCGGTTCAAGGTATTCTCCGGAGTGTATTATATTGTTACACGCTAAAGGAATACCCGGCAGACGACAAAAAGAAGTCCACCATTAGATGGATTTATTGGAAACGGGGATTTAGCAACAGCCGGAGGGTGGTCACTTACCTTCCGGCCGATGCGGTTGCCGCGAGTTCACGAGGCTCGCAACATCTGTTAATAATTTACATTTTGCTCCGTATAGACATTGTCAAAAAGGTAGTACGGAGGCGCCGATGCGCCGTTGTATCCGTTCACGTAGGTGATTCCAACATTGCCTTTGAGAACAAAACTGTTAGTGATCACTGTGCCATTAATATTCGGTGTTCCATTTGCTATAAACGCGCCTGTTAGAGATGTATTTACGTTGTAGATTTCACAGTCAATTTGCACATTACCGCTCTGATTGATATCACCTGTTGTATCCACATAAAACTTCACCGGGTTAGCTGGATTGGTGGACATTGGAACCAATGCCGAGCCACCATGAAAATCGATGCTTGTGTTCGCTCCTGAAGGGCCAACCCAGACAGTGATCGGTCCGAGAGTGTTGTCAAAGGTGAAGTCAGAAGTGCCCCCCAGATTCAACCCTTCAAGATAGTAGTTTGCGCCGCCAGGCTTACCGTTGAACACCATGTGACCGCTTCCGTTAAGGCTGACTATGTAGTCATTAGGCACGGCCGGAATGGCAAGATTATTGTCGTTGTGGGTTTTGAGGTAAGCAAGACCAGTACTGCCGAATTGCGTGATCGCCAGGGCATCTACAGTTGGCCAGACCTTTGCGATGGGCGTGTTAATAGTTGTGTAATTTCCACCGTTATTTGATGCCCACCCGGAAGCCGGACCATCAAATTCAACCACTCCGCTCAACGAACAGTTAGCACCGAATGCGAGTGTGCCATTTGTGGCAACATTCCCGGTGATGCTGCAATTACCAATGATAGAACCAGATGAAATTCCAAAGATTGCATAGCTGCTGCCGAGACTGCTGCCATAAGGTTTACTGTAGATTTTTATTGTTCGAGAAACACCATTAATGTTGCCTGTGCCGGAGATAATGCCCGGTGTACCAGCAATCCATGGCACGCTGCCATCTCGGTTTGCAATAAATACGTTGTAGTACATTCCACCAGTATTGGGAAGAATGGTCATGGGGCCTTTGGGGTTGGTTGTGGATGAGGTATCAGCGTTGGTTGCAGAAACGCTGATGGCGCGGATTTCGGCGTTGGTGCCGGCTTCTGCTACGTAAATGGCAGTTTCCCAATCGGCCTGAGTCTTGGCCAACTGGTAGTAAGAGACACCGAGTCGCATTAGTCCGGTGGTAAGAAGGCCAACTACAACCACCAGTGCTAGCATACTGATGAGAACACCGCCGACGCGATGATCTCTTTTATCTGCGGCGCCTACGAGGACACCGGTCAGTGGATACACGAAGATCTCCCTTGAGAACTCACGAGTTATTAGATGTTATAGGTTTACCTTTCTAGAAACATTCCATGCATCCATCGAATGGTGGATTTTCGCGGTGCCCCTCGCACTTACCAATGTCAATGAGGTTTTTCAGCGATCATTTTACTTGTGTTATTTTGTTAATAAATTCTCTAAATTGTTCAGGGTCAAATCTTCAACGTAGTATTGGGTTGAAATGGGTTGTGAGATTGCCGGAAATTGGTGATTTACCGCAGGATTGAACGGCATGGGCGGCGTATATTAACGTTATATTTTTACGCCTTCAGAGCCGAAAGGACATTCCGTCATGAGCAGTCCGCTTCTCTATCTTTTTACAGCAGGAGTCATCTTAATGGGTATTCCGGCATCAGCTCAAAAACCCGTTAATCTTAAAGTAAACCACCAGACTAATCCGCTGATAATTGACTCCGGCCAGCCCGTGCTGTCTTGGCAGATTGAAGATGGTAGACGGGGAGCAAGGCAAACAGCATACGAGATTCGTGCGGCCTCAAGAGAAGAACTCCTGAAGTCAGATCGCGCCGACATCGTGGATACCAAAAAGGTAGTTTCCGACGCATCTGTAAATATCCCCTGGCCGGGAAAGTCGCTGGCTTCCAAGCTTGGCGTCTATTGGAGTGTTCGCGTTTGGGACCAAAATGAGAAGCCATCTGCATGGTCCAAGCCATCCTATTTTGGAACTGGCTTGCACCAATCTGATTGGCGGGCAAGTTGGATTGGGTTAAAGTCCATTGAG
The DNA here is from genome assembly GCA_040004655.1 of Chthonomonadales bacterium. Taxonomy (GTDB): domain Bacteria; phylum Armatimonadota; class Chthonomonadetes; order Chthonomonadales; family CAJBBX01; genus JBDUAM01. The sequence goes on from JBDUAM010000576.1 coordinate 4,461, forward strand.
GCGCCAAAGATATCGCTTGCGAAACTCAAATGGATCTGGTATCCCGAAGGCGACCCGCACGCCAATGCACCTGCAGGCGAAAGGTTTTTTAGAACATCCGTCACGCTTCCAATTGGAAAACCAATCAAATCAGCCACGCTTATTGCAGCTGCGGATGACTCGTTCATGGCATTTGTAAATGGCACAAAAATTGGTGAAGGTACGAGTTGGCAAAACGCACCTTCGTTTAACGTCGCCAATCTATTGAAATCAGGAGCAACAAATACTGTTGCGATATCAGCAAAAAATGCATCTCCGAGCCCAGCGGGAATTGTATCTCTTCTCACTATAACCTTTTCCGACGGCACGATGATGAAGGTGTCTACAACAAAAGAATGGAAGTGCTCGCACGACATGGCTCCGGGCTGGGAAAAGCCGGGATTTGGCGATACGAAGTGGATTGCCAGCATGGAAATTGCTACTGTTGGTGATCAACCCTGGGGAGTGCCCTCCTCAGGAACGGGCATTGGTGGACCGGCAACAAGGCTTCGCAAGGACTTTGCGCTGACCCGTCGCATCAAGTCCGCAACACTTTACGCGACAGCTCGAGGCGCATACGAATTTCACATTAATGGAGCCCGCGTGGGGGACGCAATCCTCGCACCCGGGTGGACCGATTTCCGAAAGCGAATACTGTATCAAGCCCATGACGTCACGAAGTTAGTAAAACAGGGCGACAACGCTCTTGCTGCGACTGTTGGTGACGGCTGGTATGCCAGCGGACTGGGTTGGACGCTGCAGCGAAACTGTTTTGGCCCTGCTCCGAATTCCCTGCTGGCAGAACTGCATGTTCGATATTTGGATGAGTCCGAAGACGTAATTATTTCCGATGGCAGTTGGTCCGGGTCTACAAGCCCGATCTTGAGATCTGAGATATACGCGGGTGAAACTTACGATGCTCGACTGGAACAGCCCGGCTGGGAAAAGGCTGGATTTGCTGGCAAAGGCTGGATGCCTGTAGATTTCACAATGGCAGCCAATGCGCCCGCGTGGCAGGGGGACAAAGAGCCAGATGCCGTTGCTCTGATCACGGCTCAGAATTGCCAGGAGATCGAAGTCACGGAGACCGTCAAGCCGATTGGCATGACTAATCCGGCCAAGGGTGTGTACGTCATTGACATGGGCCAGAATATGGTCGGTTGGCTGAAAGTTCACGCGAATGGCCCGGCTGGCTCGACGATCAAACTTCGATTTGCCGAGATATTACAGGCGAATGGAAATATCTACACGGATAACCTTCGTAAAGCTGAAGCGACCGACAAGATTATTCTGAACGGTTCGCCGCTCACTTTTGAACCGCACTTTACCTACCACGGCTTTAGATATGTGGAAGTCACGGGTTGGACGGGCAAGCCGTCGATTTCGAGCTTTGAAGGAAAGGTTTTTCATACGGCCGCTCCGCGAGTTGGTAAGTTTGCCTGTTCCAGCGAATTGGTGAATCAACTTTCACGAAATATCGACTGGGGATTGCGCGGCAATCTGGAATCGGTGCCGACCGACTGTCCGCAGCGCGATGAGCGACTCGGGTGGATGGGTGACGCTCAGATCATCTGGTCGACTGCCTGTTACAATCGCGACATGTCTTCTTTTACGTCAAAGTTTATGCGGGATATTGTAGAGGCTCAGTCCAAAGAGGGCGGCTTCCCCGACGTGGCCCCGAGAGTGATCGATATGGCCGATGGCGCTCCGGCATGGGGTGACGCGGGCATCATCGTCCCCTACGCCGCATGGCGACATTACGACGATACGACCGTCGTCCGCGAACATTGGGCGGCGATGAAGCACTGGATCGAGTACATCTCGTCGCAGAATCCGAACTATCTGTGGCTGAAGCGTCGCAACAACGACTTTGGCGACTGGGTTCCGGCGAACAGTGAGACGGACAAGAACTTGATCGCAACCTGCTACTGGGCGTATGACTGCCAGTTGATGGAGAAGATGGGTCGCGCAATCGGTGAGGCGACTGACGCCAATTTCTACCACGACATGTACCTCAAGATTAGAGACGCGTTCAACACGCGGTTTGTACACGAGGACGGCACCATTGCGAACGGCAGCCAGACCTGTTATGCCCTCGCCCTGCACATGAACATGCTGGACGAGAAGGGTCAGGCGCTGGCCATGAAACATCTGGTCCGCGATATTGAAAAGTGCGATATGCACCTCTCAACGGGCTTCCTCGGCAGCCCGTACCTCATGCTGGTGTTGACGGAGCATGGTCGATCAGACGTTGCGTACAAGCTGCTCATGAACGATACCTTCCCGAGCTGGGGCTACATGATCAAAAAAGGCGCGACCACCATGTGGGAGCGCTGGAATGGCGATACCGGTGACCCGGGCATGAACTCGTTCAACCACTACGCATACGGCGCGGTTGGTGAATGGATGTATCGGTATGCTGCTGGCATTCAGATCGATGCCGAGACACCCGGTTTCAAACACATGACCATTCATCCGTACATCGATGACAAAATGGACTTTGTGACTGGAGAAGTGGAAACGCTTTACGGCATTGCCAAGAGCGCGTGGAAGAAGTTGGAAGATGGTTCCTTGCAATTTGATGTAACCGTACCAGCGAACACGACAGCAACGGTCTACGTTCCGGCAAAATCTGGCCTGACAGTTACGGAGAGCGATGTTCCGATTGGATCGCAGACGTACATGGCGCCAATCAAAAGGTCAGGTGATTCGGCAATCTTCAGCGTTGCCGCAGGCACCTACCACTTCCTGGTGAAATAAGATGAAACTCCTTTCCTCTATATCTGTAGCGTTTGCGCTCTCCGTTTGCATGAACAATTCATTTGCTCAGGCGCCGAAGGCGCAGTCCGCGGTCAAAACCAGCTCGTGGACCAACGTGACTCACAACGTTGGTGGTGAAAAATGGGGATATGCTGGCGTGACAATGATCGCGTCTCCTCCTGGTAGTTCGGAAATAATCGCAGGGGTTTCAGAGGCTGGACTCTGGCATTCGATGGATGGCGGAGCTAATTGGGAGCAACTGGGTCAAGCCGGGCAGATTACGAATCGACCATACCAGATTGCGTTCAGCACCAAGGATCCAAAGACGTTCTGGATCAGTGGAAGCTATGGACCGGGTGTCTTCAAGACGACTAACGGTGGTCGAAGTTTTGTTAAACTGGGGAATCTGCAACACACCGATGGCATCAGCGTTGACCCGACGGATGAGTTTGGTAGATCACTTATCGTGGGAATGCACGAACAGGGTCGATTATTGTCAGTTTCGACTTCCAGTGGTCTCTCCTGGCGACAGATTGGCGAGGGGCTCCCTGCCACAAGTGGCAATGCTAATAACGTGCTGATTGTGAATGACAAAGTACTTCTGGTAGGCGTAAGCAGATATGGTGGAGCGACTACTACAGGCATCTACCTTTCTGGTGACGGCGGAAGTACATTTCGCAAGGTCAACGGAGAGAATCCGATGGGCCTGCCGGTGTTGTCCAGTGACGGGACAATTTTCTGGCCACTTGAATCGGGGCTTTTGCGGTCGACTACACAGGGTTCGACGTGGGAATTGATTAAAGTCCCCTGCCACGGAATGGTCGCGGAGATCAACAATAAGCGACTCGTCTGCATCAACGGGAATCAACTTTATCTCTCTGAAAATCGGGGAACTACGTGGGCGCCGATCGGTCCACCAATTCCGGTGGTTCCGAATTCTTTAGCCTGGTGTGAAGGCTTGAAGGCTGTGATTGTTTCAAAGATGACCGATACAAAATCACCAAATGCAATTTTTCGCCTGAACATCAATTAGGCGACCACAACCAATATTTCAGTTTCAACGAAGGAGACATGAATGAAGATCATAAGCAGAATAGCTGCAATGTCGGTGTTGTTTTGTTCTGCCGTTGCCGGAGCGCAGAGTGGCGGAAGCTTCTACCTGAAACCAACAGATCGAGTAGTGTTTTACGGCGACAGCATTACGGATCAGCGACTTTACACCACTTTCGTTGAGACGTTTGTGGTTACTCGATTTCCCAAATGGAAGGTCGATTTTGTGCACTCTGGATGGGGTGGAGATCGCGTGACGGGCGGCGGTGGCGGACCAGTTGATCATCGGTTGGAACGTGACGTATTTCCATACAATCCAACGGTTGTCACCAGCATGCTCGGTATGAATGATGGAAGTTATCGGGCTTTCGATCAAGGAATTTTTGACACCTATGCTAAGGGCTACGAGCATATTGTTCAATCCCTGAAGGCTAAACTACCGGGTGTGCGAATTACTCTTATCCAACCGTCTCCGTATGATGACGTGACACGCAAGCCCAACTTTGAAGGCGGATATAACGCAGTGCTCGTGCGATATTCCGAATTCTTGAAGGACCTCTCGGGTAGGGCAGGTATTGATCTGGCTGACTTGAATACCTCGGTAGTAAAGCAATTGCGAACAGCATTTGCTATGGATGAAGCAGGGTCGCAGAAGATTGTGGCAGATCGAGTTCATCCGGGGCCGGGTGGACATCTTCTTATGGCGGAAGCGCTTCTCAAGGCGTGGAAAGCTCCGTCGTTGGTATCTAAGGTCGAGATTGATGTTGCTGGTCGCAAAATCACGACTGCAGACAACACGGCTATCAGTCAGGTTAACATTGGTCCGAAAATCTCGTGGACTCAGAAGGACGCTTGCCTTCCGATGCCGATTGATATGAACGATGCTCCGACTGCACTTTGTGTGAAAGCTTCCGATGTAGTCGAGGCTCTCGACAGCGAGATGCTCTCGGTCAAAGGGCTTGCCCGTGGAAATTATGCGTTGAAGATCGACGGCGAGAAAGTCGGCAGTTATTCCCACAGCGAGTTAGCAAGCGGTATTAACCTTGCCCTACTCAATACTCCAATGAAGAAGCAAGCAATGGCAGTTCACGCTCTTACGTTGAAGCACAACAATATCCACTTCCTTCGATGGCGCACAGTGCAGGTGCCTTATGAGAAGGATAATCTGCCAGACATGTCTAAGGCATTGGCAGGATTGGACAAAATGGAAGGCGATGTTGTGAACCTTCAACGTGCTACTGCAAGTCCAAAAGCCCACGCCTATGAAGTTGCGCCCGAATAATCTGAGACACTGACCGGTCTTTAATCCAAAGCAGGAGAAATCGTTTGAGCACTGCCGTTGCCGATCCACCACTGGCGCTCGAGATGCGCAATATCGTAAAGAATTACCCCGGCGTAAAGGCGCTTCGTGACGTCAGCCTGAAGGTGCGGGCGGGGGAAATTCATGCGCTTCTTGGAGAGAACGGCGCGGGTAAGTCGACTATGATGAAGATTCTCGCGGGGGCGCAGTCGAAAGACAGCGGCGAGATTCTCATCAACGGCTCAACGGTGAACATAGATAGCCCTCAAAAGGCAATGGACCTTGGCGTCAGCATTATCTACCAGGAATTCAATCTGGTCCCCTTCCTGAACGCTGCGGAGAATATTTTTCTGGGACGCGAACCTCGAGCTGCATTGCCGGGGTTTGTCGACTTCAACAAGATGTACAAGGACTCGCAGGAGATCATCGACAAACTCGGGGTGCCGGTCAATGTGAGGACTCCGGTGAATCGGCTCTCCGTTGCGCAGCAGCAGATGGTGGAAATTGGCAAAGCTACCAGCAGGTCCTGCAAGATAATTGTGATGGACGAACCGAGCGCCACCCTTACTGATCACGAACTCGTGAGCCTATTCAAGTTGATGCGTCAATTGAAATCGGAGGGCGTTGCGGTTATCTATATCTCTCACCGGCTGGAAGAGATATTTGAAGTCTGCGATCGTGTTACGATTATGCGCGATGGAGAATTCATCTCCACTGATAACATAGGAGACCTGACTCGAGAAGACATCATCAAGAAGATGGTAGGTCGCGAACTCACGCAAATGATTCCTAAGGAGATCGCGTCGATCGGTGAGGTCGCGCTCAAACTGACCAATGTCAATCGCAAGGGTGTGCTTCACGACATCAATCTGGAAGTGCGCAAAGGCGAAGTACTTGGGATTGCCGGGCTTGTCGGGGCAGGACGTACCGAACTCGCGCGAGTCATTTTCGGGGCGGACCCGTATGATTCCGGTACAATTGAACTGTTTGGCAAACTGACGAAGATCAAGTCGCCGCAAGATGCTATCAAACAGGGAATCGGGTTGGTCACGGAAGACCGGAAGCAGCAGGGTCTGGTATTGGGAATGGCCGTCCGAGAGAACATCTCGCTTGCAAATCTCGACTCCCTATCGGTGCTGGGTTTCATTCAAGCTGCAAAAGAGAAGGACGTCGCCACCAAGTATTGCGGTGACCTGCGAGTGAAAACACCGAGTATTGAACAGACAGTACAAAACCTCTCCGGCGGAAATCAACAAAAGGTGGTTCTTGCCAAGTGGTTATTCACTAACAGTAAGGTTTTGATATTCGATGAGCCGACGCGTGGCATCGACGTTGGTGCAAAGACTGAGATCTACCAGTTGATGAATGAGCTCGCCCGAAATGGCGCCGCGATCATCATGATCTCATCCGAGCTTCCAGAAGTTCTGGGGATGAGTGATCGAATTCTGGTGATGCATGAAGGCAGGCTGTCCGGCGAATTGAGTCGAGCAGAAGCCAGCCAGGAGAAGATTATGCACCTGGCAACGGGCGGTTAGTCCCCCATATGTAAAAAGCCCCGGCAAATCGCCGGGGCTTTTTCATGGCTGGTTTCTAATAGGTCTTGCGAGGAGTTCGGTTCAAGTACATATTCGCCAACGGGCTGTTGGTGAACATCTCTTTTGCCGGATCCCAGTCGAGCTTTCGACCTTCTAATCGGAGGCAGGTGTTGCCGATGTGGCAGACCGTGCAGCTTCGGTGACCGATCTCTGCATCGCAGATAGGCTGCTTGCGCGACCGAATGCATTCGACGAAGTTCAGGTGATGGTCATTTGAGAAGTAGAGCTTCTCGGCATTTGCGGGCAGCGGCTCATCTAGCAGCTTCGGGTCGCTTGCGCGAATGACGCCACGACTGACGAAGATCCACCCCTTTTCTCCATGGAACTCCACGCCGTTTTCCCCTTTGTTGGTGCAGAGAACGGTGATGTTGCCCGGGTAGGTGTAGGTGATGG
>JBDUAM010000005.1:0-3426 GCA_040004655.1 Chthonomonadales bacterium
GTCGATGAAGGCGTCTACCACTCCGTAGGTCCAGATGTGCCCGTGCGGCAGGCGTATCTGCACAGAGAGCGTGCGCGTCGACTTCACCAAGTTGTAACACTTCTGGTAGCTATCCATCGGGTAGGCGAAGTCGTTGGTTCCGTTCAGAAAAAGGATGGGACACCGGACGTCAGCCAGGTACTGCGACGGGTCGAAATCGCGCACCCACCTATCCCGCTGTTCGGCGGGCATGGGGTCGAGAATACCGGGTTTCCAGTAGCTGTTCTCATGCAGAAACCCGCAGCCATAGACCGGTACCGCCGCCTTAAATCTATGGTCCAGCCCGGCGATGATGCAGGTGAGGTAACCGCCCCAACTGATCCCAGTCAGGCCGATCCGCTTCTTGTCGACACCCGGTTGGGCCGCCAACAGAGAGTGCGCGCGAATGGCCGCCGCGACGGCATGGTAGGTCCACATGTTGCGTGCGTCGGAATCCTCGAATGGCCGAAACTTTACCGCGTCATTCTGATCAGGGCCGCCGTCGGGCAGTCGACCATTCGGGCCAAACCCTGAGAGGTCCATCGCGATGGCCGCATATCCCCGCTGCGCCCAGTGGATCGCCCAATCGGAGAACGCCTTGCCTCCGCCTCCGTGAACCAGCACCATCCCCGGAAACGGACCCGGCCCATCCGGCTTTGCGAAGTAGGCAAAGACGTGGGTTTGTTTGTCGTTAAGCGGCTCGCCGATGTAATACACTTCCTGGATTAGCCCCTTGCGCTCTCCCCAAACGGCGATGGGCGGACGCGACAGAGCGCCCATATCCCATAACGGCTTGTTGGTCTGGGCTGGCGCATGGCGCGACACGAGCGCAAAGAGGGTCAGGAATACAGTTGCTAACAATGTGCGTCTGGTCAGTTTGATCATCGTAAGTCTCTCCGATTTCCCAGTCATCAATTATTCTCTGGCAGTCCCGTCGACCACGGACGATCTCTAATCGGCTCCAGAATCCTCAGGACCTCGACCAGCAACTCTTCATCCAATGGTTCCGCGGCAGTTTGCACATTCTTTTCCACCTGCGCGACAGTTGGCATGCCGACCAGAGTGGTTGAGATTCGCTCATTGGCCAGCGCGAACTGCAGCGCGAGGGTCGGCAAGTCCTTCCCGCGGGACTTACAGAAGTCGAAAGCCTTCAGGCAAGCGCCGCGGATGTCAGAGGGCGCGGGGTGCCATGCGGGCAACTCAGAGCCGGTCAACAGCCCCATCCCCATCGGCGATGCAGCGATCAACCCAACATTCTCGCGCTCCAACCGGGACAACAGGTTCAGCAGGGTGGTATCGAAGAGGTTGTAGTGGGCATAGACGAGCACTGCGTCCAGCTTCGTTCGGTCAAGTGCCATGTCGTATATTTTTGTGGGATAGCCAGATACTCCGATGGCACGTATTTTGCCCTCCTGCTTCAGCTTCTCCAGTACAGGAATGGCCCAACCGAGCGCCTGATCCACGTCCACATATTCTATGTCGTGGCAGAGTAACAAGTCGAGGTACTCCACCCCCAGCCGCTTCAGGCTCGCCTCGACCGATGCCTTCACAACCTCCGGACGAAAATCGAAGTGGGTCTCTGTGTACCTGCCAACTTTTGAGCAAAGGTAATACCTGTCCCGGTCCACACCCTTCAGCGCCTGCCCGAGAACAGTCTCCGACTTTGTCTCGCCGTACAGCGGAGAGGTGTCGAAGAAGTTGATCCCAAGATCAAGGGCTGCGTGGACAGACCGAATGGATTCCGAATCGTCAATCGGTCCGTATCCACCCCCGAGCGGAGAGGCCCCATACGAGAGAATGGACGTGGTCATATGCGTGCCAGCGAGTTGTCGAGTTATCATGTTCCCTTTGGGTGTGAAAAAATTCACAGTGAACGAGCGGACAAATTCACATGAATTGCATTGTAATGATAGATGAATATAGTTTATTCTAAGAGTGAATGAAAGTGGATGTCGCGATTGCATCCAGTCACGTTGGGTTCCACCCGTTTTCACTCTCGGAGGTCAAAATGAGCGGCGCTCAAGTAGTCATTCTTCACCCTGTTGCAGTCCCTTCCCTGGCGTCGATTAATCCCCCCGCCAGACAAGCTGTACCGTTCGCACATACGTCGACAAATGGCGACACTCCGGATTGGGCGGGCATAGACTCCCGGTCAGAGAGAGTGGACCATGGTCCGGGGGTATCTCAAGTCGGCTCTGCCCCCGGGCACGACTATCTCCTTCAATATATTAGCTGACGCCAAACCTAGGAATCTGCAACCCGAAAAATTATCTTGAAATCATGACAAGACAAGCGGTCAAGCGGATATAATCTCGAACGAAGGAGACAAAACCATGCCACCCATTATTTTGTTCACGGAACGCGCCGAGAAGTGCATAGCAGACGGAATATTTGGCTCCCTGGGATCTGACGGTCCCACTGGTTCGGGCGCGTCTACACAACGCCAGGCATTCCACAGGATTAGAGTGGCGAATCCGCTCAACATCGTCGAAGAGACCAATTTCCCCGATGACTTCAATATAATCGCACCAATGACCATGCAGATGTTTGTGGAAGGCGATTGCGCGGTTCTCACTCCCGACCGCAAGGCCGAACTCTGGTCGGACGCATTGAAAACAGCCAAGAAATACTGGTTGGATGACCCGAATTTACCCAAACCTTTTCCAGCGGATAAGTTCGCAGAACCTGCTACGGACTGTGAAGGAACACGAGTTATTGGCTTATCGGAAACACTTCAGAACCAATGGGAGGCAGCACAAAAATGAAAACAATTCTTGCAAGTTCCGTTTTTGTCTGTTGCCTCATGACGGCGTTCTCACCAGCATTCGCACAAGAGAAACCCGCCGACCCACCAAATGGCGACAAAGCCCTCGGAATCCAGATTCTGCTGGGTGGGATGATCAAGAACAATGGGGACCACAAATCCGACTCATTCCACCGCATCATCTACAAAGGCAAAATGCTGAATCAGTCCGGCACAGAAGCCAAAAACACAGATCCCACGCACCAATTCATTAACGGAGGCAAATCAGATACGAGTGACCTCACATTTGATTTAGTGCAGGGTTCCGGTAAGGTTAAGAATGACATCCTGAATGGAATCGGCATCGACAAATTGCCTATACCAAAATTGTTTGGGCCGCAGTTCAGAAGTGTGTTTCGGGGAGGCGGCAATCTGGATGGCAGCTCGGGCAACCTGGCATTTGGCTACGAAACGCACGCGTTACACGCCAATGGCCTATCCGGTTGGCTCATCCCGGGAGTTAATGGGGAACGCAGGTGGATGAAAGGCGCCAAGCCGCAATCGGTTGGTACGCTCACCTATCGCATGTTTACGGGAATTTCCAGTTGGGGAAAGATCAAAAGGGTACCGTTTTTGCTTGAGGATGTTGTGACGCACGCTTCAAC
>JBDUAM010000532.1:0-3423 GCA_040004655.1 Chthonomonadales bacterium
GGTCCACCAGTTGTGGTTGAACCAGTCTGCAAAGAAGTTGTGGGGGCCGCTCAGCGTGGCCAGAAGAACACCAATGATGCACGCGACCAAAATAAGGGCTTTACCAAAATCCTGACCAACCAGACTGCCTACGAGCGTTGGTTCGCGGGTCAGGAAGGCGGTTGCCGCGTAAAACTCATCGCCGATGATTACATAATCGCAGGCGGCCACCAGGAATGGTATTTGCGTCGTCTGTACCGTGCCGGCGATCTGAATGGCGCCTACTTGATTGGCGTTCTCCGCCATGATAAGTGATTCTGCGTAGAAATATCCAAACAAGAACGTCGCGGCGACTTTCTCACGTTGAATGATTCCGGCAACTCCGGCAGCAAATGCAAACTGACGGTCCGTGAGGAAGATGATGTCGTCTTGCTTGAAATTCTCTTCGCGGCCTACGGAGGCGTAGGCTTCGCGCATCGCCTCTTCGGTCACAGGGATCATTTCTGCCTTGTAAACCGGGGCAATAATACGGTTGCCAAATCGCGCAGCAGCTTTAGCAACATTAGCGATGATCGCCAATGCTTGAAGGGTCACGACGTCGATGCCGTTACCGAGGCCAGAGACGAGCAACATGGGTCGACCCATTTCGGTGGCTCGTCCAACGGCTTCGTCCATCGCGTCCAGCCCCGGAATTCGTCGTATAAACACGTTCGCGCCAGATCGCGCCCGCCGAATCATCGCAAGAATGACTATGCAAATCAACCCGATGACAAAAGAATTAACTGGATCAGAATGGTCCATTAGGGCTCCGGTTAGGCTATTGGTTCTGTTTGGCAGCTGGCTGTTGCGGCAAAGATTTTGACCGTGTGTTCTCTTCTGTCAGGTCCTCAATTCGTCGGATCAAAAGCTCGATGTTATTTCGATCTGCAATCAACCGCGATATAGACTGAACATTCTCCAATCCGATAAACGGCGCGACTACGTGACTGGTTACTACTAATCCCTGGCTGGCTATGAACGAGAACGGCTTATTCATTTCCAGAAATATAACAGTTGGCGTTTGAAGGCCGCGCTTAACAACTCCATTGGCGACCTTCTCAATCAAGGCATCCCGCTCTTCAATGCTCAGCGGCTCTTCCCAATCAGGCATTGGACGTTGTGTCTCCGGCTCGAGATCTCGCAACTCGCTCTTCAATCATTGCCATGATCTCATCCCGTTGGGCTTTCTTTTCTGACGAAAACCGTATGTTCACTCCACGAAAAGCATCTAATCTGGACGGGCGCGGGAGCGGTGAGAGCGTGACAGCATTATCTGAAATCAACAATCGCTTAACCTTCGACCATTCGATTTCAAATCGCGAGACACCGCAGTCTGCATGCGCTCCGCGTTCCGTTAGTCGATAATTGGTGGTGAGGAGATACTCTGACGTAGCGCCCAGTAACATCAACACGCCGGCAATGGCGGGCCAGATTGTATGAAAAGTGAGGTAACCAACCACAAGCACAAAGAGGCAGAGAGCGATTATCGGTACTACTCGCTGCGGTTGGTCAATAACGGGGCGAATCTTCCATTGGCGCAACACGGCAGGAGGTTCAGATGTGTTCGAAACCGCTGTAGCAATGTTCGGAGCTTCTGCCATTGTTCAACTCGTTGAAGGAATTATGGTCCAAATTACAACGAAGGCGGTCGAATTTCCTCCCTTGCCTACATCGATCGCTTCAAAATAGGTCGATCTGTAGTCAGAAATGACATCACTAAATGCAGTCACAAAACAGTTTGAAAATTGTTCTTGTACGAGATGTCACCATTTTGTCACTTTATACGTCTTACAAATTGGTATATACTGTTCTGTGGCGATTAGCGTCGTCACCCAATTATAGGAGATCCTTAAAAATGAAGAGCACCCTGTTCGTTCTTGCAGCCATCGCCATCAGCGCAACTGCATTCGCAAAAGTCGGAGACAAGACCCCGAAATCCATCAAGTGCGCCGTCATGGCTGGTAAGCCGGTTGACGTCAAAGAAGCCACCTCAAAGAAGATGTTTGCCGATTACAAGGGCAACCGATACTTCTTCTGTTGCGCCGGATGCCCGGAAGCCTTCAAGAAGGACCCGGCAAAATTCGCAAAAGCACCGCACATCAAAACCCCGGCAACCAAGAAGGGTTAATTCCCCTCTTACCGTCGGATATGTTGCAAATCAGGCGCATCCTTTTTGGGGTGCGCCTGATTTATGCGTTAATACATTTAAGGAATTAACCCGGTGGATTAGGTTGAATTCCATTTGCCAAATACCCGCCATCCACGGGTAGCGTGACCCCCGTGACATAACTGGCAGCATCAGACGCTAGAAAGATCGCGGCGCCAACCAGCTCATCCGAGTTACCAAATCGACCCATGGGTGTATGGTCCTTGAACCATTTTCCACGGGGAGTACCGTCAATTAAAGCGCGATTCAAATCGGTGGGAAAAACACCCGGTGCAATTGCGTTGACTCGAATGTTGTACTCAGCCCACTCTACAGCAAGCGTTTGAGTGAGTTGAACAACCCCGGCTTTACTCGCGCCGTAGGCCGCCACAAGCGACCATCCCATAAAACTCGCGAGACTGGCAATATTGACAATAGACCCACCTTTCGGCTGATCTTTCATAACACGGGCTGCGGCCTGATTGGAGATAAAAGTGCCGGTCAGGTTAACATTGATGATTCGATTCCAATCATCAATCGTCATTTCCAGGGCAGGAGCCCGAGACGTGATTCCAGCGGCATTCACAAGAATATCAAGACTTCCCTCTTTCTCCACAATCTCGTCGACCACTTCATTGAACGACTCAGCATCTGTGACATCGGCCGTGTAGCCATCGTTTTGCGTGTGGATAGCTTTCAAAGCACGAGCAGCTTCAATGACCTTGTTAGTGTCGCGAGAACAGATATGAACAATCGCTCCCGCCTTCGCCATGCCTTCAGCAATCGCACGTCCCAGGCCATTTGTGCCGCCCGTGACTAATACTACTCTTCCCGATATATCAAAACTTGACATTTATGTTGATCTCCAGATTAGCCACTTTTTAGAATTTCTCCAATAGTGTAGACCGTTTGCCCCGCTGTCCGTTCAATTTCCCTTATCGGACCTGGGATTTCATCAAGTTAAGTGAATCTTGCTGTAAACCCATAATCGACCCACCGGATGATTCGAATTCATCGAACCTACGCCTCTTGAAACCCGTTTTTATATTGGAGAACAATTGGAATATTGCAAGGCGTAATGCAATAATAGATGCAGTTCCTTCACTGGAGTATATGATCGAATTCGGATCAGGGAAAGGATTCAAAATTGATGAAGATATCAACCATGGGAATTGCGCTTCTGGCAGCATTTTCTCTTGTAGGCTGCGGAAGCAATGTTACCCAGGTCAATCAGATTGCCGGAATCATCGGCTCGTGGA
>JBDUAM010000028.1:0-3417 GCA_040004655.1 Chthonomonadales bacterium
TTACGCTTACCGGCAACAAAGAGGCATTAGTTGTGCTGGGCAAAATGACCGATTGGGCGGTCAAGAATCTGCCACGTCGACAGGACGAATGGTACACCCTCCCCGAAAACCTGTACAATTGCTACGCCCTGACAAAAGACGCCCGATATCTGCAGATGGCAAAGGAGTATGATTATAGCAAGGAATACTATGATCCGTTTGCCAACGGAATAAACGCGTTCACCCCTGAGCGCCATGCCTACAGCCACGTCAATACTCTCACGTCGGCGGCAAAGGCGTATGAATTCACTGGGGACGAAAAGTATTTCAAAGCGATTACAAATGCATGGACCTTTCTAACGACCACCCAGATGTACGCCTCCGGCGGATGGGGCGCTGACGAACGATTCGTGAAATCTGGTCAGGGTTTGTTGGCCGGCACTCTTGATAAAACGCACGCACATTTTGAGACGCCGTGCGGAGCTTACGCCAACGTAAACCTCGACCGATATCTGCTGCGATTTACCGGAGATACAAAGTACGGCGACAACATGGAGCGCGTGCTCTACAACGGAATGTTAGCCTCTCTGCCTATGCAGTCAGAAGGCAAAACATTTTACTATTCTGACTACAAACCCGGCACGAAAAAGGTCTACTTTCGCGAAGCGTGGCCCTGCTGCTCCGGCACCTACGCCGAGATTACCGCGGACTACCCGCTCGATATCTATTTCCACGATGACCGCGGACTCTTTGTGAACCTGTTTACTCCCTCCGTCGTAAAATGGAAGGTTGGGAAGCAGAATGTCTCGGTCGAACAGGCCACGAGTTACCCGGAGTCTGACAACACTACTCTAACTATCCACACGTCAAGACCGGCCCGTTTTGCGCTGCACGTACGCGTACCTGGATGGACAGCAAAGCCGGTAAAAGTTATGGTGAACAACAAGTTGGAATCCGTTCCAGCCAGAGCCGGCAGCTTTCTGGCCATCGAGCGCATCTGGCATGACGGTGATGTCGTGAAAGTTACCTTCCCCATGGCGCTTCACTACGAAGCAATTGCCCCGGAGTCGCCCGATAAACAGGCTATGCTATATGGTCCACTGCTGTTGGTTGCGCTAACGGACAAGGCTCTTACGATCAAGAAAGAGAATGTTCAGACCATCTTCTCAAGCCAGCCAGATATGTTTCCCAAGTTCGAAATAGACGGTGGGTCAACCACGTTTCTACCCTTCTACAAAGTCCGGGATGAGAGTTATACGACGTATTTTTCGGTGGGTCGGTAAGTTGTTGTGGACCTGGGTGAGAACTCGGTTGACGAAAGTTTGAGGAAATGGACGCCGATACTTGTTACTGTTACTATTCCGACCCAACTCAACCAACCAACTCCGACTCATGCCTAAGGTAAATCTCCTCGTCCTCGGTCCGATCTGGCGCTTGCTGGAGCTCCTTGATGAGAGCCTCAAGCCGGGGCGTCAGGATAATAAAATATCGGGCGTTTAACGCCTCGTAGGTATGGGTGACCCCGGCTGGAACGAACACGGTTCCACCGGGGCCGACCTCCACCTCCCGGTCTTCAAATCGGAATTTCAAGATGCCTTCCAGCACGTGCCAGGCTTCATCATCCTGGTAATGCACATGCATAGATGGCGGTCCGCTGCCGCGCCACTCGTGAATAGAGAATGACTGCCCTACAGCCGACATCCGCGATTGGATTTCCGTCCCCGGGGTGCAAATTTGAGAGATGATTGGTTCTGCCATTTAAGTATTTCCGAGGTTGCTATTGATACATCGGCCTAAACGAACGAGTTATTCCGCCGTCGTCGGATCAATGATGGACTTCACTTCAGCAACGCTATTTGCCGGGAAGCCACCTTGCTTTGCGTGCTCGCGCACCATCTCTTCGTTCGGCGCGATGTAGACGCAGTAGATCTTGTCGCCCGTCACGTAGCTCTGCAGCCACTGAATCTGTGGTCAAAGTTTACTCAATACACCGCACGACGTCTGGGAAATTCCCTTCAATTGTTCCGGGGTCAGGTTTCCGGCTCCGGGGATTTCGCGCTCAATAACATATTTAGGCATGGGTCACTCCGATCTTCCGGGTTGATTTCTGAAGCGCATTGGCTCCGGTATTCGGCATTTCTCTCGCCGATGCAAAGAGTTTACCGTCTTGATTGCGCAAATTAGTTAATATGGGATTCAAACTTCGTGAAGTCTGGTGTACCACTCACATCTATCAGAGAGCGGACATTCGTCGCAGAGGGGCCCGTTAGTTTTACATATGGTTTTGCCGTGCGTTCGGAGCAATAAATACGCCTGTTCGAGCGCCTCAAAATCCTCGCCGATTACCGGTGCCAGCACGGATTGAACCGTCTTGTAATCCTTGCAGTAGTTCCCCGAATCGGCGGCTCCCAACAGTCTCATGGACGTGCGGAGACCATTGGAATCGAATGGCAGAAGTGGAAAGGCTCGGGCAAACAGGAGTACCTTCGCAGCGCCCGGCTCCGCGATTCCCCCGAACCGCTGGAATGACTTCATGGCCTGCTTCAGTGGCAATTTGCAAGCAGAGTACAGGTCACCGTGGAACTCGTCCAGCGCAATTTCGGCGATCTCCCGCATTCGGCCAGCGCGAATATCCGGGTGAATTCCCCCAAGCGCGGCGATCTCCCACAGCAAATCTGGGCTGGTCGCGAGAATCGCCTCCGGCTCAAAGCCGACTCGGTCGCGCAACGCGTTGAATGCCGACAGTCGACGCTCGTCTGTGCAGAGGTATCCCGCCGATTCCCAGAGCAGTTGGTGCAGGGGGTCGGCGCCGGCAGGGTGACTTTGCGGACCGTACAGTGCGCTCAGTTCTGCCAGCGCAGTTGGGAATTCAGCGGGATCCATCGCAATCAGTTCGCAATCCGCGACCCATGACTCGCGACGATTTGCCACTTGCCGTTCAGCTTCACAAACGTGTCGGTCCACCGCACCTGACTGTCAAATGCTTCACCCTTGAAGGTTCCCGCATCAGTGGATTTGTACGTGACAATCGCACAATCGCCGTACACTTTAGCCTTCAAATCGTCCAGCTTGCTCGACCTGATCGTCAGGCGCGGTGAACCCAGAAACTTGAGGAGGCGCTCTTTGTCCATCACTTCACTGTCCATATCCGTGGACGTGCAGGTATCGGCAATGTACTTTTCAAAGACGGGCATGTCGCGTTTGACCAGCGCATCAGATAGTTCGCGTTCTATCTTGAAGAGGCTCTGATCGAGGTCGTCGGCTTTGGGTTTGGCATCTTGTCCGAAGATGGTGGTCGATCCTGCAAAGATCAAAAGTGCTGCGGCTACGGGGGTCCAGAACTTCATTTTTATATCCTCACGCGTAATAATACCAATTCTACCTGCGCGGGCATTTGACAATCAACCAACTCCGATGTACGATATATCATACAAGGAG
>JBDUAM010000083.1:0-3400 GCA_040004655.1 Chthonomonadales bacterium
AAAATTGTAAATGTTTCGCTTACTCCAAACGCAACGCGTACCATTAAAATTGGTATTTGGTAAACCGATTCAATTTGAGAAAACCGATACCCGTGAACATATCATCGCGGAAATCATGCGAGCCATAGCGAAGTTGCTGACAGAACACGGTAAACCATCCGTTGCAAAAGAAGATATGCCGGTCGCCGAGAAGCAACCCATCTAAAGCAATACTCGAGTGTCGCCTTTTCGAACAGTGAAACCGATGGAATCCATGTGTTCGAGTAGTGGAAGGATATACTTTCGGCTTACGGAAGTCTTTTCCCGAAATGAAGCGACCGTGACCCCTGTTACAGACGAAGCCAATTCTGTAACAACACTTTTTACACGTGTAATTACCTCGCGGTGGTAGTGGAAATTGTCCCCTACCAGCACAATGTCTCCCCGATCACGCGCAACTCGAATCATCGCTGTCATCGCCTCGATCGGGATTCGAACTTCATTAGCAACCTCCAGAAGCGTCGGACCTTCATAAGCTGCAGATATCAAATAGGCCATTATACGGTCGAGAAGCGCCTGCTGTTTTGAGTTGAGGGTAACTTCAAAATCTAGTCGCGATACAAAAGCCCCCTCAGTCGCGACAAGCGATTGCGAAACCCAGTATCCCAGTAGACTGTTGAGCGCTTTGGAGTCAACGGCTCGTCCCAACGCGCTGCGTAACTCTTCTTTCGGCATTCCGCCGCGAAGTGGAAACTGCTCGTGATATTGTTCAATGATAGCCAGCACCTTTTGTTGAACGGCTGCGAGTTTCGCTCGATGGATTACTCTGCCCGATGTAAGTGGTTCCAGGCTGTCAGCAGCTCTAAGTTTCTCGACGCCATTATTGACATCCACATCGGTTAATCCGAGCGCAGAGCCCAATTGGCTCCTCTCTAGCCCAAATTCCGCAGATAACAGCATGGTTTCGATCAGATCTTCCGGAGTTCCCTTTTGTCGCCTTTCCAGTTCAACGACCGCTGACGGGTCGATTCGTTTGTGCTTAGGCGGCGAAGTATCTAATACCACGCCACCACCGATTGTCTCAAGCGGAGAAAATCGCCTCAATACAAACCTCTCACCCCTGTGTACAACAACAGGTTCTTCCGCTCGAAACTGAGCAAAACCATTCTTTGTGAATTGCTGATAATCGTTCTGGATTAGGTGAAGCCGACCAATTACTTCAGATGCTCCAGAATACAATCTGACGCGCTCTCTGTGTTTGATCTTGGATTCGGCATCAATGAGGTCGACGGTACAGTCAAAAATAGATGTTGGTTTCATGGAACCCGGCGCTGCAAGAACGTTTCCCCTGTGGATTTCAGCAGCGTCGACACCCGTCACATTGATAGCTGCACGAATTCCAGATCCAAGAATGGTTTGCTTTTTGTTGTGGCTCTGCAATCCCCGTACGCGGGCAGATTGCCCCTGAGGAAGCAATTGCAAGCTGTCCCCTACTCTGACTGAACCAGCAACAATAGTTCCAGTAACCACAGGACCAAAACCGGGCCGAACGAATACTCGATCTACAGACATTCGGAATGGGAGGTTGCTGTCGCGTTCATCCGTTTTTGATACTGCCGATAACAGGGCACGTTTCAGGTCAGGAATGCCTTTGCCCTTAATTGAATCCACTCCCATAATTTGAGCCGATTCCAGAAAACTACCTTTGAGAAAGGATTTCACGTCTTCCCGCACGAGATCAAGCCAGTGTCGATCCACCATGTCAATCTTGGTTAACGCGACGACTCCACTCTTCACATTCAACAATTTGAGAATATTCAAGTGCTCAACTGTCTGAGGCATCACACTTTCGTCCGCAGCAATTACGAGTAGAACGACGTCAATTCCAGCCGCTCCGGAAAGCATGTTCTTCAGGAAGCGTTCGTGACCAGGCACATCAATAATGCCTGCAGGAGTTCCGTCAGCAAGCAAAAGAGATGCAAAACCGAGGTCGATGGTCATACCTCGTTCTTGCTCTTCCTTTAGCCTGTCCGTGTCTACGCCTGTCATTGCACGAATGAGGCTTGTCTTGCCGTGGTCTACGTGTCCTGCGGTTCCAATAATTACGTGTTTCATAGTCTGCTTTATACCCTTGATTGTACTGACAAATAAGGGACCCGCAATCGCGGATCCTTGTTAACGGCAGACTTGACAGTGCGATTACAGCGGACGAACGTTTGAAATGTAGTATAGATTAACGACGGGTGGGGATGACACTACCTCACCCAGAGTCGCAAAGAAAGCCAAAACGTGCAGAGTATTGAGATGAGCATCCAACGCTTCGTCACTCTCCCAGACTTCGAATACGTGAATGGTGTGGGTCGGTTCAAGTTCCGAATAGAACGTGTATCGAATGCATCCAGGTTCTGGGCGTGTGGCGGCCTGTACGGTCAAGCATGCGGCAACAGCGGCATCCCACTTGTCCGGCTGAATCGGTGCGGTTCCTTCAACAACTACCATGTTAGCTTCTCCTGATTTCTAACGACTGTAGTATTCTGCAACGTCCCCTTCAACACCGGTGATGGAGATTGGGGTTACAATAAATCTATCCACTTTGCCTACGTCTCCCCCCACATCTAACCAATGGCTCGTGCCGGGAAGGATGGTCGTCGACCACTTATTCCCCGAAAATACTTGAACTACCCATTTATCTACTTTGCCTTTGCTGCGGTCATCCCATTTTGCACGGTAGCCACGTGTATCAGAGTTCTCTCCATAAGCTAATTTGGCTGCTGCCGGAAGTTTGTTGGAGTCGAGCCAGGGCGTGGGTGGTACAAGCGCGACATCTGGATATGCCTTCTTCAGCGCATCCGCAATTCCCTTTGTGTTACGAAGGATACAGATCATGCTGAAGTGGACTGTCCCAGATGCGCCCTCTTGTTTGCGCGTAACGGCAATCTGGTCGAGTATCTCCTGAGCTTTCCATCCCGCTTCAACACGGCTGGTATAAAGCCCGGGCCACATATTTCGCTTACAGACGTTTTGATCGCACCACCATGAAAGGAGCGCAGGATAGCTCTGCCCTGGAGATGATACAGCCCAGTAGAGCTGTGGTGTCCAATAGTCGACCCATCCCTCTCGAATCCACTTTCGAGCATCCGCATAGAGTTCAGAGTATTGGTCCAAACCCGTTACAGAAGGCGGATTGTGTGGTCGCCAGATGCCAAACGGACTCAGGCCAAACTTGCATGTTGGCCGGGCCTTATGAATTGCGTGATAAAGATCTTCAATGAACTTATCGACATTTGATCGGCGCCAGTCATCACGATCCAACGTGCCGCCTTTTTTTCTAAAGGCGTCATAGCTCGTGCTATCCGGGAACGCAATGGATTGCCCTTTACTGTTCTGCTCTTTGTACGGGTAGAAATAGTCATCCATGTGA
>JBDUAM010000607.1:0-3397 GCA_040004655.1 Chthonomonadales bacterium
TGCCGAGCCTTCCGCTCTTTATCCATGAGCGACTTTCGACAAAGGCGATCCTGGACACGTTGAAGGGACACAAGCGCGACAAGCAGGAAACACTTTTCGACCTTTTTGGCGATCCGGGGCACTCCAGCACAGACCAGGTGCTGCGCGCTTATGAGCATCGCGACCAGTGGGTGAACCGCATGATGCTGGGCGACTCGCTGGTGGTGATGAATAGCCTGCTGCGCTATGAGCAGATGGGCGGGCAAGTGCAGATGATCTATATGGACCCACCATATGGAGTGAAATTCGGGTCGAACTTTCAGCCGTTTGTGCGCAAGCGGGATGTAAAACATAACGAAGATGCGGATATGACACGCGAGCCAGAGATGGTGCAGGCATACCGGGATACATGGGAGTTGGGGGTGCATTCCTATCTAACCTATCTGCGTGACCGGCTCCTACTTGCGCGTGACCTTCTAACGCCGACCGGGAGCATCTTTGTGCAAATCAGTGATGAGAACCTTCACCATGTACGGGAGTTGATGGATGAGGCATTTGGAGCGGAGAATTTCGTCGCGGCGATTACGGTACAGAAGACAGGCGGAGCCGCTCCAACGCTACTGTCACCCATCTCGGATTTCATTCTTTGGTATGCGAGGGACAAAGAACGCACAAAATATCGCCAGCTCTATCGCCTACGGTTGTTGGGTCAGGAAGGTTCTGAGCTATTTCAATTTGTTGAGAATTCAGAGGGACAGTCGCGACGGCTTACACAAGAAGAATGGCGTGGAAATGAGCCTTTGCCTTCGAACGGTCGTGTCTATCAGACAGTTTCTTTGCAGAGTACAGGTGAAAGCATCTCAGATAAAATCCCCTTCATCTTTCAGGGGATAAAGTTTCATCCGGCTGCTAATTCACACTGGAAGACTAACCCGAAAGGTCGCGAGGCGTTAGTTGCCGCAAATCGTATTATTCGCTCTGGGGAGGAATCTGTCAGATGGAAGATGTATATGAGCGACTATCCTGTAACACCCATAGCTAATATCTGGACTGATACTCAACAAGGCGGGTTCAACGATCCAAAGGTCTATGTGGTTCAAACGAGCAATAAAGTTATTCAACGGTGTATTTTGATGGCGACGGACCCTGGCGACCTTGTTTTCGATCCCACATGCGGCTCCGGCACCACGGCTTATGTCGCGGAGCAGTGGGGGCGGCGTTGGATCACATGTGATACAAGTCGCGTTCCCCTTGCATTGGCGAGGCAACGACTTCTGACAGCCACCTTTCCTTGGTTTGAACTGAAGGATCGTGAGCGCGGGCCGGGAAGTGGATTCGTCTATAAGCGGAAACAGAACCAAAAGGGTGAAGAAGTTGGCGGCATCGCTCCGCACATCACGCTGAAGTCGATTGCTAACAATGAGCCACCCGATGAAGAGGTATTGGTTGACCGTCCAGAGCAAGATCCGAGCGTGACTCGCGTGACCGGGGCATTCTGTGTAGAAGCGACGATACCGACGTCGATGGATTGGGACGAAGCAACAGGTGAGGCGGAGTCGATTGAGCAGGCGAATGAGGGTAGCTTCACAGAACGGATGCTGGAGGTGTTGCGGCGTTCGCCTGTACTACGGCTAGAGGGCAATCGCACTGTTACGTTGAAGAACGTGCGGCCACCCGCTAAGAGCCTCAGCCTGAGTGCAGAGGCGCTGGTGGATGCGACTGCGGACGGACAGACGGCGACTCTCGCCGATGCGGTACAGGAAGCAGCAGAGAAGAGCGGACTGTCACTCCCGATGTCAGCACGCCCAGTGGCGTTCGTCTTCGGCCCTGAAAATGGCGCTGTGAGCGTCCGCACCGTGGAAGAGGCGGCGCGTGAGGCGTATCAGAAAAGCTATACACACCTCTATGTGATTGGCTTTGCGATTCAACCGAATGCACGAGAGGCCATCGAAGAGTCCGAGAATGTGAGCGGCATTCCCGCCACCTACGTCCAGGCGACTCCGGACCTCATGATGGGCGACCTGCTGAAAAACATGCGGTCGAGCCAGATATTCAGCGTGTGTGGCTTGCCGGAGATTCGTATTGGCAAAGTGAAACCCAAAGACAAGAGCGACACAGATACAAAGTGGGAGGTCGAACTGTTGGGCTTGGATGTGTTCGACCCGACCACGATGGAGTCTACGCATCGCAATGGCGACGACGTTCCTGCATGGTTCCTGGACTCCGATTACAACGGCATGTGCTTTCACGTTTCGCAAGCGTTCTTTCCGCGAACGAGTGAGTGGGACAAGTTGAAGAAAGCACTCAAGGGTGAGTTTGAGGACAGCGTGTGGGAGCACCTTGCGGGAAAGACCAGCGCGCCCTTCGTCCTGGGCGAGCATAAGCAGATTGCGGTGAAGGTGATTGACGACCGTGGAAATGAATTGCTTTTGGTGAAGAAGGTGAACGCATGAGCGGTGATCTTCCAGAACACATTGATGATGTTTTCCGCAATCTTCACTTTCAATACGAAAACGGTTGGAGCTTGCGCGTTGGCGCAGTGAAAATCATAGGTGGGATGTCTATTCGAGGCTTTTCGCTCATGTTCACAGAAGTGCAACCGCGAAGCGCAACACAGTACGAAACGCATGCGCCAGCGCATACTAGCCAGGAGATGATAGCGGCTCTAATCCGGTCGAACCTGGAGTTGAACCACGCAAGTAGCCTTAACGCTTGGGATAAACTGCAATCGACAGGTAAAGCGACGGGGGAATTCGCATGAGCTTTGAGGTCGCAGAGCCCATTCAAAACGGTCCATTCGATAAGCCGGAGCGTTACTGGTACATCACAGAGGGCGAGCAACCGGAGCTAAGGGAAGGCCGTCGAGCATCCGTAGTCTTTCCGCCTCGCGACCAGCGGCAGGAGTGGGAGCTGGACCCGGCTGTGATGCGCCCCTCGCAGGAGTATCACAACGGTTACGAGCTGGTGCTGGTGAACCTTATCCGGGAGCGTGTCGCCGATTGGCAGGCGAAGGGCTTTCCTGGCCTGACGCGCACGACACTGGACCTGATTGCATGGTGGACCCGCGAAGGGCGCGAGCAGCGCCTTTTCTATGCGCAGATAGAAGCCGCACTCACAGTGATCTTCCTCAAGGAAGGCCGCCCGGACTTATTACAGGGAATCACCATCGCACGCGATGAACCAAGCGACGACCGCAAGGCCGAAGGCTACGCGGGTTTTCAACGCTATGCCTGCAAGATGGCGACCGGCGCTGGCAAGACGACTGTGATGGCAATGCTTGCAGCCTGGAGCATCTTGAACAAATTGAACGACCGCAGCGATGCACGGTTTAGCGATGTGGTGCTGGTGGTGTGTCCCAACGTCACGATCAAGAGCCGATTGGAAGAGCTAAAGCCGGAGCGTGGTGATGCGAGCGTCT
>JBDUAM010000104.1:0-3389 GCA_040004655.1 Chthonomonadales bacterium
TTCCCCTGACCATCGCGAGATCTGCAAACTGCCTTTTGGTACAAGGCCACATGTCTCACGGGTTGTGTTCGCCCGAATGCGATCCCTTGTGGTCGCCCGCCGTTGACCTTGACCTTCGCGGCTGTATGCCGCGGCCATGCGTGTCCGACCTATGGGTAACGCATGGTATAGGCCTTGTGTGCCAATATAAATGGAGACAACTTACTATAAGTACAGCATACCAAAAACCGGGAGGGGACCGCAACAATTACCTCGTCGAGAGAAGTCCCCATGGGTGGACCTCGCAAGCAGTACATTCCC
Source organism: Chthonomonadales bacterium (assembly GCA_040004655.1). GTDB lineage: Bacteria > Armatimonadota > Chthonomonadetes > Chthonomonadales > CAJBBX01 > JBDUAM01. The sequence continues at coordinate 301 of JBDUAM010000104.1, forward strand.
GACCCACTTGGTTCGACGGCTGCGCTTGCTGATAGAACTGGCTGGAAATGTTAGGTTCCCGGTAAAAAAGGACGCTGCGTTTGCAGCGTCCTTTTTGCTGTCCCGATGTATCTAAACTGCAACGGGTTCTTTAGCAGGCGTCGCGATTGGCGGGACCCGATCTTCTTTCAGCGTTCGTCGGAAGATGTGCTTCGCGATGAATCGGCTGATATCATCAAAGTAGGTGTAGACGCACGGAATGACTAGCAGCGTGAGCATGGTCGAGAGCAGCAATCCGCCTACGATGGTGGTGGCCACCGGCGCGCGGAATTCGCCGCCTCGGCCGAGGCTCATGGCCGTCGGGAGCATCCCGAAGATCATGGCAATAGTCGTCATGAGGATCGGCCGGAGTCGGGTCGGACCCGCTTCCAGAATGGCATCCGTCCTCGACAGTCCACGTTCACGCAAAGTATTAGTGTAGTCGACCAGCAGGATGGCGTTTTTGGTCACCAATCCCACCAGCATGATCACTCCGATCATTGCCACAATGCTGAGCGCCTGCCCGGCAACCATCAATCCCAACAGCGCTCCGACAATGGCCTGCGGCAGGGAGAGCATAATCACGAGCGGATAGAGCAGGTTATCAAAGAGCGCCGCCATCAGCATGTAGACAAGAATAATCGCCAGCCCGAGCGCGGCCGCCATGTAGACGCCCTCTTCGGCCTGCGTCTTGTTCTCGCCGCCCCACGCATAGGTGTTATTCCCCAGGGCAACCTTCGCCATCTTCGCGTCGATATTCAACTGCATGTTGCCCGGAGCAAATCCCGGAGCCACGTTGGCCGTCACGGAAACCACCGTCTGTCGATTCAACCGGTCGATCTTCGTTGGTCCAGAAGCGAGCACAACATCCGCGACATCCGACAGCTTGACGGGCTGACTGACCCCGTTCGGGCCGATCACACTGCCGACCACCATGTTAGATACCTGGTTCACATCCGAGCGGTCCTTCTGCTGAAAGTGGATGTTGACCGGGTACTCGTTACCGTTCTCGCGATAGACAACGGAGGTGTTATCGCCCTCGATGGAGGTTCGGAGGGCCGTCGCGATCTGCGCGATGCTCAACCCGAAGGAGGAAGCCTTTGTTCGATCGATCTTGATCTGCTGTTCCGGCTTTCCAATTCGCGTGGATACATCCGGATTAAGAACGCCCGGTTCTTCCTTGAAGATACTCAGCACCTGCTCACCGATCTTGGAAAGCTCTCGGATATCGCGTCCCTGCAAGTCGACTTGGAGTGGCGCGCCGCCACCTTTGAAGCCACTCTCGGCAGCAATTTTGATGGATGCACCGGGGAACTGGCCGATCTTTTTCCTAAGTTCCTCGGCAACAGCGGTATCGGTTCGGAGTCGCAGACCATCCTTTTTGGACATTGGATTGATCGCTTCTCCGAGGCTGCGCTTTGGACGAAGTTTCAGCGACATGGTGAAGTACTGCGTTCCCACGCTCGCCGCGCCACGCTGTCCGCTGGAGGTCGCCCCAATAGAGGTAAACATACCAGCCACGTCCGGCACCGTCGCGATGATGTCTTCGACCTTCTTCGCAACGACGGTAGTCGCAGCCAGTGAGGTTCCGGCTGGCATTTCGCCGATTACGGATACGGAACCCTGATCCTGCTCCGGTGCAAATCTAAAGAGCAGAAGTGGCTTGCCATGCGATGCGCCAATTCCATACGCAAGCAGCACCGCGCCGACGCCAAGTGCGGTGGTAATTAATCCAAGCATCTTGTATCGCCAGGTAAATGCCAATCCAGCTAAGGCAAAGACGACGCAGATAACGGGAATGAATTTGGCCATGGCCGCACCCGCAACAGAGCAGATAATGGAGAAGAGCACCAGCACCAGCAGTCCGCTGCCCACGTAGACCACAATCCCGCGATACCTTAGAGCCGTCCCCAGAACGCGTCGATAGGCATGGTCGAGGAAATCGTAGAACTTGTTGAACAATCCAAAGATGCCGCCCTTGGCTTCAATGCTGTCGCCCTTTTTGTACCAGCGCGAAGCGAGCATCGGGGTGAGGGTGAACGACATAAAGAGGGAGAAGAGCGTCGCGATGGCAACGGTCAATCCATAAGCGCGGAAGAACTGGCCAACAATTCCGCCCATGAACGCGATGGGCAGGAAGACCACCACGTCGACGAGGGTAATGGTGATAGCCGCCAGCCCGATTTCAGATCGCCCGTTGATGGCCGCCGTGATCGGGTCCTCCCCTTTGGCCAGGTGCCTGTAGATATTCTCGAGCACCACGATAGAGTCGTCGACGAGAATTCCCACAGATAGCGAGAGCGCCAACAGCGTCATGCCATTTAGCGAGAACCCGAGAGCGCTCATCGGCAAGAACGTCGCGATGATGGAGGTCGGAATGGCGATGGCAACAATAATCGTGCCACGCAGGTTGTGCAGGAAGAGGTAGACCACCGCAACCGCGAGGAACGTACCGAGGAAGAGGCTGGCTTTCACGTCGTCAACCTGGTTCTCGGTGTTCTCCGAGAGGTCCTGATTCAATACAAACTTGACATCTGAGGGCAACTCTTTGCTGAGCGCCTCTACTTCTTTTTTGACGCCCTTTGCCACGTCGACCGTATTGCCTTCAGAAGTCTTCTGCACCACAATCGTGATGGCTTCCTTCTGGTCGATTCGGCTGTCGTCACGGCGTTCGGCGACGGTGTCTTCAACATCTGCAATGTCTGAGACCTTGACCGTCTGGCCGTTCGGCATTCGTATTTCGGTGTTGCGGACTTGATCGACATTGGTAAATTCGCCGACGACCCGCAGGCTGTATTCACGATTACCTTCTACAATGTGCCCCACTGGGAAGTTAAGCGTGTTACCCTTCGCCAGCGCAACGAGCTGGTTAACGCTGATGCCATATGCATCCAACCGATCTCGCTTCACGGCGATGCTGATTTCTCGCTGATCGCCGCCGGTTATGCTCACTGCGCCGACGCCGCCGACTTTACTCAGTCGAGCTTTGATAATGTTATCCGCCATGTCCCGCAGGTCACGGCTGGGGCCGCCCATGTTGAAGCTGCCGCAGTCCTCGATGATCGTGAACG
>JBDUAM010000103.1:0-3381 GCA_040004655.1 Chthonomonadales bacterium
CGGTATCTCGCCTACAACGTCAATCGCGACGGCTTTCAGGACCTCGAAGTCCTCGACCTGACACTTAATCGAATGGTGAGCCTGCCACGTATTCCGCGAGGACTCATTGTTCCCGGCGACTTCTCGGCGGACGGAACCAAGCTGGGGCTTGCCATCAGTTCCGCCGGCAAACCGAACGACTGTTATACCATTGACCTGAACGTAGGTCATCTGGAGAAGTGGACCAACAGCACGCTCGCCGGAATTCCCGCCAAAACGTTTGACGGCAAAGAGATTCCCGCGTTCCTCTACCTGCCCAAGAACGCTCCAAAGGATCACTCCCTGCCCACCATCCTCAGCGTACATGGTGGCCCGGAGTCGCAGGAGCGCCCGATCTTCTCGCCGCTCTATCAGTATTTCGTGAGTCGCGGTTACGCAATTCTCGCGCCAAACATTCGTGGCAGCGCCGGTCTCGGTAAGACATACCTCACCCTTGACAATGGACCTATGCGCTGGGATGCGCTCAAGGATCTGGATGCAGCAGTCGACTATGTTGGTGAACACCCGTCGCTTAACGGCAAGAAGGTCGCGATTTTGGGTGGCTCTTACGGCGGGTTTGCGGTGCTTGCAATGTTGGCACACTACCCCACTCGTTTCGCCGTCGGCGTCGACCTCTTTGGCATCACCGATTTCAAGACATTCCTCGCAAACACGGCTTCCTATCGACGAGCCAACCGCGCCGCCGAGTATGGCGATCCGGTTAAAGACTCAGCATACATGGACATGGTTTCTCCTCAACGCCATGCAGATCGCATCACGTCCCCACTTCTTGTCATCCAAGGTTCAAACGATCCGCGAGTGCCCGAATCAGAATCGCGGCAAATCGTGGACAAGCTGAAGAAGCTCAAACGCAAGGTCTCGTACATGCTCTTCCCGGATGAGGGTCACGGCATCGCCAAGCTCCCGAACCGCATTAAAGCATACGAGGGCATTGTTGAATTCCTCGATTCCATCCTTCGAGCGCCGTAGTTCGGTAATGAGGGCTCCCGGTTGGTTTTGCGGACTACTGATTTTGCCCCTGCTTGCGCTTGTCGCACGGGGCCCAGTTCTTGCCCAGGCCAAACCGATTGACACGGAGATCGAGTTCAAAACTCTGCCAACCGTCGACCTTCTCTGCGGACTTCTGGCTGAGTCGGCGCACGCAAATTCCTTTCGTCGATTTACCACGGATTATTCCAAGCTCGTTGCCGATACAATCGCGCCTGCAAAAAGCGGCTCGTCCATTCAAAAGTTGGATGCACTGTTAAGTTCGGGCAAATCGGTCAAGAGCCTGACAATTGCCGCAATCTCAGTTGACCTCAAACTCCCAACAATCGCGAGTGGACTATCCGAGGCAGAGATTCTGGAATTCAAGGGCGCCCTCCTGGAGGCGGATAAAGCCTGTAACTGGTCGGAGTTCTACACGAAAAAATCGCCTGAATTGAGCCGCGATTTTCTCGCGAAAACTAAGGCTTTAGTGATGGACAACTTCTGGCTGAAGGATTATCTTGACTATTCCGGACGCAGTAAGGCCGCTTTCACGGTGATCCTCGCGCCGCTGATTGGGGACATATCAATCCCAGTCGCGACAGCCGATGGCAGAGATATTCTGCTCCTCGGCGCCTTAGACGGAGATGCTGCCAGGATAAAGTTCGACAGCGAAGGCTTCAAACGGATTTTGCGACTACTCAACGAATGCACGCTCTCCCCCATTTTTGCAAAAGCAGAATCTGTAACCAGAACTGCCGCGTGGTTTAAGACCATTCGAGCATCCATGCCCATGCCCGGAGTGACATCCTGGTATGAAGCCGTCACGCGAGAGGCAGCCCATGCCGTCTCAGAGCGAGGACTCGCAAGCACGCGCCCATCCATTTCGGTTGAGGGTGACACCCATCTGCTGATGCCATTCTTCCTTTCTCGATTGAAAGAGTACGAAGCGGACCGCATCAAGTACCCAACACTTAAAGACCTCTCAGGCCGACTGACATCCGTCCTGGATGACATTGAGCTTTATCAGAAAGGCGCCCGTCCGGTTGACCTTGGACTATCAGAAGTCTGGCTAACGGATGATGGACTTCCCGTCCGAGGTTTAACTCCGCAATCCCCTGCCGACAAGGCTGGCATTCACAAAGGCGATATCGTGACCTCCATCGGCGGCGTGAGGATCAACGGTTCCGAGAGTTACCTGAAAGCATGGAAGATTTGGAAAAATGCAACCGACGGAACTACCGTCAAATTCGGAGTTAAACGTGGTAAAACGGCCTTTGTTGTCGGCATCAAATCCGTTCAGACTGGCGGAGAGCCGACCTTCCGATGGAAGCCTGGGCACGGACCAAAGTAATGCGCCCGCTAAACGATGATGATCTCGCTGTGCTCCGCAAAAACCGTCAACAATTGATGGCGATGCCAGAAATTGATCAGGCAACGCTCGATACCCTTGTAGAACATTGGCGTGAGATCGTCTGGCCGTCGGATAAAGACGAGAGTGAATACTTTGCTCTGGTTCGGCTCGACGGAACCGAACGGGGACCAACTGCCCCCCGATGGCTATTCCACTTGTTGGGCTTGCCGCATCGAGCCTCACACATTGGCCTGCTCTCTCCCAATGGACTGGTTATTCTTCAGCGTCGAGCAGCCACAAAAAAAGATTGGCCGAACGCCTGGGATATGGCGGTTGCCGGGCATGTACCGGTAGGTGAAAATGGGGTGAGCCTCACCTTTCGGGCTGGCGCAGAAAAAGAGATGATCGAGGAGATCGGACTGACATCTGCCGATTTAATCGGTGGTCTACTCGAGATTGGTTCGCCTTACACAAGTTTCGAATCCCGCGAGACGGATAACCCACCGTTCTACAATACGGAGGTCCGGCAGATTTTCGGTGGGATCGTTTCGCAAGCAGGAATGGCCAAGATTTCACCGGATTATGAAGAGCTTTCCGGAATTCATCTCTGCACTACCGAATCGGCGTGGAAGATGCTGGAATCCGATCCGGTGGCGGGAGGCATGCGTTACTCCCTGCCAAGATACCTCGACTGGCTTGCGCAGAATCCACACTGGACCGATGACAAGTAAGAAACTAAACCAAAGGATTTGATATGCAGATAGATTTGAAGGGCAAAGTTGTTGTGGTGACCGGCGCAGGGCGCGGAATCGGGCGATCCATCGCCAGCACGTTCGCGGCAGAAGGTTCGCACGTTGTGATTACCGACGTTAAACAAGAGCTTCTTGACGAAGTCAAAGCGGATTTTGCAGAAAAAGGCTGGTCTGGCGCGCAACACTTGAGCGACGTCCGCGATTTCGCCCGAAGTCAGCAGGTGGTCGCGGAGGTCGTCGCGAAGTTTGGTCGACTGGACGTTCTAATCA
>JBDUAM010000342.1:0-3363 GCA_040004655.1 Chthonomonadales bacterium
GAATAGAGAGCGGTGAATGGCGGGCAGATGAGGACTTCTACGTCAGGTCGAGCAGCAGCAGTTGCCTTGAGGGCGTTTACGAATTCTTGTGCCTCAGCAATGGTTTTGTTCATCTTCCAGTTGCCGGCAATAATGGGGCGACGCATTAGGTGTTAGTCACTTTCAATTTTAGTTGGGAGTTTGCGACTGCGTAGAATTATGCGAGTTCCCATTTGTCAGAGCTACGCAGAAGGAAGTCGCGGCAGTCAGCGAATTCGGTATAGGGAACGCTTCGGGCAATTGCGCAGGTGTCGTGAGGCGCCGATTCCATCAGCGCATTGATGTATGCCGCGTAATCCAGCGAACCAAGTCCAGGCCCGGGAAGTGAATAGTCGCCGTCCGGCGGCATCACACAGTCTCTCAGGTGACTGACTCCGGCAAGCGGAGCGAGCTTTCGGATTATCCCGTGGGCTTCAGTATCTCTTGCCGCGTATCGATCGTCGGTCAGAAGACTTGGCGCATCAATAACGAATCGTACCTTCTCACGAACCACTTCTTGAAGCTCTTCGTGGAATTCGACTGCCTTCTTTTCACTGTTGATGACATGCGCAAAATAGGGCTCAATACACAAATAGTAGTGCCGTGTTTTCGTTTTACGCACCACATCTGCAAGGAAATCCCCTAGAATATCAAACGCCTCAACAGAGTGATTGTCATCATGCATGTCGAATGGGCCATCTGCGTAGCTGCCGCTCCAGAGAACAACTTTGCGCGCGCCGATGAGATCGAGGGCATGAAGCAGGGTATCGAGGTCTGCTCGTGTGGCGCCCATCGGTCCAGCATGGTCCGGCCGGAGCGGATTCACGTAACACCCAACCGCGACCGGGCGGACGTCAAACTCTGAGAGGGCATCGGCAATCTGAACGAGGTCGCTGCGAGTGAATCCAGATTGCAACAGGTTCAGCTGGCAGAGGGAGAATCCGGCTTCGCGAGCCTGTTCTATCCGCAACCGGATGTCTTCCGCTCGTTTGCCTGCGATCATAATTCCAAGTTTCAATTTGTCCTCCGGGGGCTGTAACTCGGAATATACACGCCGACGCGGTTATCCGTTGATAATGTTTGGTTCGACAGTGACCTCTACATTTCCTCGAAGTGCACCCGAAATCGGGCAGTAGAGTTCCGCCTTGTGAGCAAAGTCTTCCATGGACTTCAACTGAGTTTCGTCGGCATTATCCATCGTGATAGTCGGTGTGAGTTTGATGCTCGTGTATTTCAATGTTCCGCCCGGCTGAACGATTACGGCTCCCTCGGCATTTACTTCTACTTTGACGAACGGGAGCCGTTTGCGTTCGGCCAGAACGGAAAGAGTGAGGCTGTAACACGCCGCGACAGAGGCCAGCAGAAGCTGTTCTGGATTAGTTCGACCGGGTTCGCCACCAAGTTCAGGTGGAAGGCTGTAGGCGACGTCTGTACCTGTTGCCGAAGCAATGCCGTCGCCTTTTGAGCCGCCTGCGTAACTGGTATGCAGCTTGAACAGATGGGTTTCACCACTCATTTGAAATTAATCCCTGCCGTTGAGTTGTGAGAGTATTCGAAGAATGAACAGGAAGAGATTGAGAAAATCGAGATAGAGCTCAATCGATCCGCGAATCGCTTCGTCTGTTCTCAGTCGGAGCATGATCTGCGACGTGTCATACAGAATGAAACCGCAGAACAGTAGCACTCCCGCCATGCTGTAAATAAGGGACATGATTGGCGAATGGATGATAAACATCAGTATTCCGGCGACAATCAAGCCAAGAAGCCCTGCAAACAGAAATCCGCCCATGTAACTGAAATCTTTTTTAGATGTGATCGCGTACATGCTCAGTCCGCCAAAGACAGCTACGGTTATGGTTCCCGCCATCGCCGGAACGCCAGGTTGGACCTTATCGATCATCATCAGGAGCGGGCCGAACACCGAGCCGACCAGCGCGGAATACAACATGAAAATCGCCAGGTTTATTCCCGTGGTCTTCTTGAGGAAGGCCATGATGAACCCGGTAATGATCATGGCAATGAACAGCGGAAGCATTAAACCGGAGGTTATTGCAATAAACGCTGGCCGGGTGACGAAGAAGCCTACGCCAACTGTCATCAGCATGGCGGTAAAGAGTAGATTGTAAACTTTGCGAATGAACTCGGCTCGCACATAATCTGGTTCAGATGCGACCGTTCTCCCACCCATTGGCATACTATAGGCCATTGAATTCTCCTTTCGCAGCTTGTTGACTGCGCACGAATATCTATATAAATATTACGTGCGCAGTCGTAAGACGTTTCAACCAGAACCTACTTGTCTTGAAGGGCAACAACGCCCGGAAGGACTTTGCCTTCCAGGAATTCCAGACTTGCGCCACCACCGGTGGAGATGTGCGACATCTGATCGGCAAACCCGAGCTGTTCGACAGCGGCAGCAGAGTCGCCACCACCAACGATGGTGATCGCCGGGGAGTCAGCCAACGCCTGAGCCATGGCGCGAGTTCCAGCTGCAAACGAGTCGAACTCGAAAATCCCCATTGGACCGTTCCAGACAACCGTTCCGGCATCCTTGACAACGGCTGCGAACGCTTTGCGCGTTTCAGGTCCGATATCCACGCCTTCCCAGCCAACAGGAATAGCAGACGTCGATACGATCTGCGTTTTTACGCCAGTCTCACCCTTGTCAAACGGATTTCCGTCCGCAACGACCACGTCAGTAGGCAAGTATATTTTGGTACCCGATGTGGCCAGCACTTCGCGGCAGAAGTCGAGGGAGGTGTCATCGAGCAGGCTGTTGCCGATCTCATGGCCCTGCGCCTTGAGGAAGGTATAGGCCATTCCGCCGCCGATAATAAGCTTGTCGACCTTGTGGATCAGGCTCTCGATAACGCCGATCTTATCTTGGACCTTCTTGCCACCGAGTATGGAGACAAACGGTCGTTTAGGTTCGGAGAGGGCGCCACCAAGGTAGTCGATCTCTTTCTGCATCAGGTAACCGGCTACACCAGGGATGTACTTCGTCACGCCTTCAGTCGAGGCGTGGGCACGGTGTGCCGTGCCGAAAGCATCATTTACATACAGTTCAGCGAGGGATGCGAGTTCCTTCGCAAATTCTATGAGCACCCGCGCCAACCCAAGCCCTCGATAGTCTGGGTGAACTACCACTCTCGCAACTCGAACGATCAAATTTACGTTTCGCTTGATCGCGTGTTTGTCCCAGATAAAATAATTCGGCCGTCATCTTTCCGACTGCGTCAGCAGACGGCCAACGGTACAAGCGCACGGCGCCCCGGTTCCAAAACAGAATTCACTGCTCAAATCGCGAACGACCTCGAGTGCGGTCCGAGCGGAAGCACTGACCTT
>JBDUAM010000224.1:0-3359 GCA_040004655.1 Chthonomonadales bacterium
TGGTTGCCTCATCGTAAATGGCGGAGTGTAACATCTCTCGAGCGTCAATGAGCGCGCCAACCACCGCCGGGTCATCAGCTTCCCAGAGTTCGTTTATTTGACTGGACTTTTGTGGCAGCCATTTTACAGAAGCTACCACCATTACCACCAGAAATAAAACGTAAGCAATCATTACTGGGCCACGGTCAAAATCGAGATTTGCTGTTAGAAGCGCCATCAAAAGACCTATCCCGATCGTGAACCAGCCAGTTGCCTTTATTATCCCACGCCTGCGAATTCGCCACATGTGTGCGTCGTGGATAGCAGCTTGTAATTGTTCAACAGATTTCGCCATTGACGGCTACTCCTCAGAAATCACTGGACGAAGCAACAGTTCGGAGCTTTCATCTGTGGGACCAACGGCCGGCCGCAAAAGATTCTCAGGTGCGGTCGAGGCACGGAGAAGCGATTCTCGTTGTTTGGCGGAATCCATGTGTGCCTCGACCAACGGCAGAATCTCCCGGACTTTCTCAAGCACTTCTGCATCGGGTCCACCGCGAGGCGAGCCTGCAGCAATTTTGGTGAGAAATTCCAGGTCGTCTCGATTCGCAATATTTGGCATGGCTTCAAGAACGGCGAAAGTAAGTTCTCTCGACGCCGGACCATGCCGATACTGGGTCGCGCCCATCATGATGGTGAACTTGAAGGGTGGCGGCAAAATATATCGACGAAGACAGCTTCGATGGTATGCGTTGAGTACCATGCCCTGAAGGGGCGTCATCTGTGGCAGCAATCGAATGAGTGAAACTTTGGCCTTTGGTGCAAATCGTGGGTCAAACATCTCATTCACGTCAATCAAGCCACTAACGGCTCCATTATCTTCTGTTTCAATCAGCGGCTTTATTGCGGTCGTTACTGGCATCATGGTGAACAGGACCACAAGACTTAGGCTCGCCAATATCGACGCAGCTAACATAATGGATTGAGCAGGGCCGTAGGGCAAAAATCCTTGAAACATATATACAATCGCAATAATGGTAATAACAATCAGAAACATGCGAAAATAGCTGCGACGTTCTTTGCGATACCGTGCTGCCGCATCCATGGCCGATTGGAGTTCTGAAGTTGCTAAGGCTTTAGATTTCTTTCCGGTTTTCGTCGTCAAGGCTCTCATCGTTTCCCGATTTCATCTAGTGTGTGTGACTATGTTCAAAATACGAATTTTTCCGATCTCGGCTTCACGAATTTGGCAATCATGGTTATTCTTCCTTTGCTACAGGTCTAAGCAACAGCTCCGAATCGCTGTCCACGATGGCGCTGGCCGGACGAAGCAAGTTTTCTGGTGCGCTGGATGCTCGCAAGAGCCCTTCAGCAGGTTCCGGTGATTTGATTCTGGCTTGAACAAGTGGCAGTATTTCCGTGATCTTTTCGAGCGCTTCGGCATCTGGGACGAGTCTGGTCTTCCCATCTGCAATTTGGGATAGGAAGTGCAGGTCATCGGCATTCGCGATGTTCGGCATGGCTTCCAGGACGGCAAACGTCAACTCTCGATCCGCCGTTCCGTGCTTATACTGGGTCGCGCCGGACTGAACCGTCACGCGAAACGGGAAGGGAAGAATAAACCGGCGCAGCGAATTCCGATGACGCTTGCTGATAGACATCGCCTGCATAGCAGTCAATTGGGGAAGGAGTCGAATGAGTGCATCTTTGGCAAGCGGGACTGCCTTGGGCTCATACATCTCATTCAGGTCGATCAATCCGCCAATAACTGCCGGGTCATCCGAATGGAGGAGAGCTTCGATCTTGCTCTTCTCAAGTTTTACAAACACCAGCAAAATCGCGGAGACCACCGCCGCGATGGAAATGAATCCCAGAACTCCAATAAATACAAATGACGGAAGGCTGTTCGAAAACATGATGAAAAGCGTCAATATGGGCAATGCGCCCATGCATATCAAAAAAACGCGTCGACGTCGGACCCTAAAGCCCGCCGCCGATTTTAAAGCAGATTGCAAACTTACTGTCGCAGGAACCTGTTGACCACTTTTTGACATCCATGATAGTTTCAACAGGTTCACTCCTGACTGATTGCGCTAACTACTTAAGTTGGAACACTCCGCTGCCTTTGGTCGGTAGTGCAAGTCGACCAGCCAACAGGTTTCCACCTTTGTCAAAGATGCTGACACTGAGCGGATTCGACACCGTGCCGAGGCCGGAGGGAATGGTAGAGTGTCCGGTCTCCGTGATGAAAAAGACCCGGTATTCGCCGTCAAACGGACTGGTGATTGAACCGGAAGCAGATGCTCCCGGATAGGTCTTTCCTTCGAATGCAACGCTGGTTGCGGTCGCTGTGAAAGGCGCTGACTTTGCCAATCGTCTCCAGATTTTGTTCGTTTCGACGTTGCCGACAATAACAAGATCGTGGCCCTTGAGGTCCGCATCCTTGACCTTGGTATCGAGAACAAGTGTGCGTTCACCACGTTTCTGTTTGTTCGCCTGATCCATTCCAGACTGTGAAGTAATGATCAGCGCATCCATCCCGGACCGAGCGCTGGCGGGAGTGTCGTTATTGGTGAGCGTGCGAGGCACTCGAATTTCCGGGTCTAACAACACGGTGGTCGGTGTTGAAGGAACGGAAATCTTGAAGTGGGTGTTCTCCCCATCAACCTGAACCGTGGTCTTTACGTGTCCTTGTGCCGTTGCAATCCAGATTGGCATTTTGAGCCAATACGGTGAGCCAGACTGCGTCACGTCGCCCTCGACCTCATACGAACCGCCAATGGAAGTTGACTTCACGTTTGCCAGAGCGAGTTTCGGCAGGCCCGCCTTTCGAACCCACTGATTGAAGAACCAGGTGTAGTCTTTACCGGTGACCGAGTTTACAATTTCCTCAAAATCGGCCCACACTGCCGCCTTGCCAGAGTACATGAACTTCGTACGGAATGCTTTGAGGCACTTTTGCAGCAGGTTGTAACCCAGCGTCTCCTCGAGGTTCTGCATCACGAGGCCGCCCTTCTGGTAGCCGACCACTGCCGCCGAACCAAAGAGCGCGTCGAACGATTCAGATAGTGGGATTGCTCCAACCAATCGGTCCATTCCAGGGAAAGGGCGAACCCAGAAAGCACGATCAAGAATGGCGTTTGCCGCTGCATCGCCCTTGGCGCGCCGATAATATACACTCTCAGAATAGGTGGCAAGCGATTCATTCCAGATGTCGCGAAGATAAGTGTTCGGCACAAATCCACCCCACCACGTATGACCCCATTCGTGCGGGTTGTCGCCGGGGATGATTCCCGGGCCGTATGTTGTAAAACTGTAGGCCTCGAGCGCCCCCGGCCAGCCTTTCTGAGCCGTCTCAACAATTGTGAACTTGTCCCACG
>JBDUAM010000485.1:0-11317 GCA_040004655.1 Chthonomonadales bacterium
GCAGATCGAACCGCGGATCGGCCGCCTCAATGCAGAGGAAGAAGCGATCCTGAGTGGCTCGTTCAAAGTCGGGCGTATTAAAGATTGAGTGATAGGGTCGCGGCAATCCGTTTAGAATGATCATGCCAAAGACCGCGGTGAGAGCTGAGAAGAGAATCGTTAGCTCAAAGATAACCGGAATGAAAGATGGCCAGCTAAAAAGAGGTCGACCGCCAACGTTCATCGGGTAATCGATCACACTGGTGAAATATTCCAGGCCCAAACCTGTGGCCGCGCCCGTGCAGCCACCAATAAAGATAAGCCACGGGAGTAGACTGTCCTTAAACCCGATAGCATCCGAAAGCCCATGCACCGGGTAGGGGGAATAGGCGTCAATTTTGCGGTATCCCGCATCATATACTTTCTCAGCCGCTGATACTACATCTTCCGGTTCCAAGAATTCGGCAACCAGTCCGTACAGCGAACCTATTTCGTTTGATCCATATCCAGACATCAGTGTTTCCCCGCGCCAACTGCTTCGGCTTGATGTTCTTCACCTTGTCCGGCCCCGTGGCCATGACCATATTCTCGGTGCAACAATTCCTTCATTTCCGCAATAGAGATCATCGGGACAAATCTCACGAAGAGGAACATCATGAAGACAAACATTCCAAGGGTCCCAATAAACATTCCCATGTCACCGACTGATGGAGTGTAGAGTCCCCAGGCGCTTGGCATAAAGTCCCGGTGGAGGCTTGCAGGAATGATCACAAACCGCTCCAACCACATGCCAATACTCACGATAATAGAGACAATGAAAAGTGCAGGTACATTACGCCGAATTCTCGGCGACCAGAGGACCAACGGCGCTAGTCCGTTACAGGCGATGAGGCTCCAATAGAAAGGTGCGTATGGTCCTTTAAATCGGTTGATAATTACATACCACTCAAATGGATTTCCCGAATACCAGCCATAGAAGACTTCCGTCAAATAGCCATAAAAGACCATCATTCCGGTTGTCAATGTGATTTTGGCCATCCAATCGAGGTGCTTCAACGTGATGAAGTCCTTGAGGCCATACATGGATCGAATTGGAATAGCAAGCAGCATCACCATGGCGAAGCCGGCAAAGACAGCTCCAGCAACAAAGTATGGCGGGAAGATGGTGGTATGCCATCCCGGAACGATTCCGACGGCAAAGTCGAAGGAGACGATAGTGTGTACCGAGAGAACGAGCGGAGTACTCAAACCTGCGAGGATGAGGTAGGCCGTCTCATATCTAAACCAGTGTCCAGTTGATCCTCGCCAACCAAGGGAGGCCATGCCAAAAATCATTTTTGCCCATTTTGGCTTCGCGCGATCTCGCATGGTCGCAAGATCGGGGATTAGTCCCACAAACCAGAAGAGGATGGAGACAGTGGCATATGTCGATACGGCAAAGACGTCCCAAACCAGCGGGCTACGGAACTGCGGCCACTGCTTGAGAATGTTTGGATAAGGGAAGAGCCAGTACGCAACCCAGGGTCGACCCGTGTGCAGCAGCGGATATAGCCCGGCGCACATAACTGCAAAGATGGTCATGGCTTCGGCAAATCGGTTAATGGAGGTGCGCCACTGCTGGCGCATGAGCAGCAGAATCGCCGAAATTAGGGTTCCGGCGTGGCCGATACCAATCCACCATACAAAGTTAATGATGTCCAGGCCCCAGCCACATGGCTGGTTGATGCCAAAAATTCCCACACCGATATAGAGCAACAAGGTGATGGTGAGCATGAGAACCTGAAGGACCATGAATGCCGAACCAATGACTACGTACCACGAAAGGGGATGTGCTTTGTTATCCAGGATAACGCGTGTAATCCGCTCCGTAATGGTAGCGTTGGTATGCCGGCCCGTAATGAGCCTATCTTGTTTAATTATTTCCAAGCCATATGCTCCGGGTTTGCTTAGGCCTTCTCAAGCGCGGGGTTGGGATTGTTAACGCGCTCCAAATAGGTTGTTCTCGGCGTCGTGTTCAATTCGGAAAGGAGGCCGTAATTTGCCTTCTCTGCCTTCCACTTGGACACTTCGCTTTTCGGATCTGAAATATTGCCAAATGAGATGGCATGGGTCGGGCAGGCCTGTTGACAGGCTGTCATTACGCCCGAGCCGTCATATTCCTCATTCTTGTTCTTCGCTTCAATTCGGCTGGCGCTCAATCGCTGGGTGCAATACGTGCACTTTTCCATCACGCCTCGACCACGAACGGTGACATCCGGATTGTTAAGCAACTTCAGGACTGGCGTCTCGTGATGGTTGGCCCAGTTGAGGAAGTTAAATCGGCGGACCTTGTAAGGACAGTTGTTGGAGCAATATCGTGTGCCAACGCAGCGGTTGTAGACCATCTGATTCAGGCCCTCATGGCTGTGGACAGTAGCGCCGACCGGACATACAGGTTCACATGGCGCTTTTTCGCAATGCATACAGGGGACCGGTTGGAAGAGTGTGAGCGGATCGTCCACGGTATGTCCAGCGGAAGCTTCTGTCACGTAGTAGCGGTCAATTCGAATCCAGTTCATGTGGCGACCGTTTGCGACCTGCTCTTTACCAACCACCGGAATATTGTTCTCTGACTGACATGCTACTGCACATGCGTTGCAGCCGATACAGGTAGTCATGTCAATGGACATGCCCCACTGCACGAATCCGGGAGACCACTCTTTGGTCTGATCGAACATCGTTGGCACGCCGTCTTCTTCCGCTGGCGGCTCTTCAGCCAATGGCTCGGATTGTTTTTCTTCTTTCCACTTCTCAAGTGACTTGAAGCGGACCATGTCGCGGCCTTCCATCGCCCACTGAGTCTGCGTGGTAACCAGTCGATAGGTGTCGCCCGTCTTGCGAATAGTTGCGCCGGACATTACTTCAGGAGATTCAGATGTCCAAATCTTGTAGGCGTTGAAACCGACGCCATCGCCCGTGTGACCGGCGCTTTCGCGTCCGTAACCAAAGTGCAGGGAAATGGAGTTGTCTGGATGGCCCGGCTGAACCCAGACAGGAGCCTTAACGGACTTGTTCTTGGCAGAAATTTCAAGGATGTCGCCCTGAGAATAACCGGAAGTTTCTGCCATCTTCGGGCTAATAATCGCGGCGTTGTCCCAGGTTAACTTGGTAATCGGCTTCGGGAGCTCCTGAAGCCAGCCGTTGTTTGCGTGTCGACCATCGCCGACCGTCGGGTCGTTACGGAAGATAATTTCTAATCCTGTGTTAACAGGTGTTGCAGCAGGTATGGCTCCGGACGCCGCAACTGTTTTCACCGGGAAGGCTGTTCCGGCGATGACGCCGTTGTTCAGCCACTTCTCCCAGGCTTTTTCAAAATTAGGATCGAGGTTCTGGGCTTTCCAATAATTTCGGACCAAGTCTAGCCCACCTAATGGCTTGCCAAAGATACCGGCCAATACTTCGATGGTCGAGTGTCCTTCGTACAGGGGCATAATAAGTGGCTGGACAACAGAGGCAGTTCCGTCATACGCGCGAATATCGCCCCATGCTTCCAGGAAGTGCGTGGTAGGAACGTTCCAATTACATAGCTTTGCGGTCTCATCAACCGAATTACCGATGCGCGCTCTAAGCGGAACCTTTGCTAACGCTTTTGCAAATTCTACGTCAGAAGGAGCAGTGTAGGCCGGGTTGGCTCCAAAAATGAAGAGCGCCTTCACGGAGCCTGCCGCCATATCCGTAACAAGCGATTTCAGGGATGCAAAGTGATCTTCGGAGTCAGCGACTGTTTCAACCGGTGCGATGTACGTGACCGTGTTGCCAACAACTCCAAGCGCCGAGTTGATTTTGTGTCCGATAGCGTGAACGATGGCAGGTTGACCGTCACCGACAACGACCAGTGCGTTGGCTCCGGCAGACTTCAAGTCTTCAAAACACGCCTTCAAGAAACCTTCGGTCCCGGCAGGCGCTGGATCAGACTTGCCTTCGGCCATGGCCAGAATGGCTCGGGCAATGGCTTCAATGTCGGAAGCGCGTGCGCGAAGTCGATGGTCGGCGTTGGCGCCAGTCAGCGTTGGAGCACTCTCCACTGCATAGAGGCGGCTCATTGTCGACTTGTTTTTGTTCACGCGTCGATGGTGGGCGTATTCTCGGGAGTACCGAACGCTGCCCGGCAGATTCATGAAGAAATCGCCGTCCAGTGCAAGTACACGATCGGCTTTGTCAAAATGGTAAATCGTGTTGACCGCTTCACCAAAGGCTAACTTCGCACCGAGTCGAATGGAGTTACCGACCGGTTCGTATTGATGCCACTTCACCCGAGGGTTGGCAGTTTGAATGGCTTTCAATTGCGCAGCCATGGTAGGTGAGGTGACCGTCTCGGTTAGAATTCGAATAGGTTGACCAGCATCGGCTTTTGCTGCCGTTATAATAGCCTGAGCATCAGCCAGGAAATCGGCAAAAGTGGCAATATTGCCGTCGCGCGTTGTGTTCTGAAGTCGATCCGGGTCGTAAAGTTCCAGCAGGGAAGCCTGCGTAATTGCATCCGAAGAACCGTATTTCAGGCCATCACCGGGGAAGGCGCTGGCAGGATGGTCCGGGTTGCCCTCAAGTTTAACGGGTCGACCCTCGCGGCTGCTAACAAGAAGTCCGCGGCCGTATCCATTTATGGTTGCCGTAGTCGCAAAGATCAGCGGCTTGCCGAGCGTCATCTCTTCCGGCTGCTTGACGTAGGGGACGATCTTGTCCTGAGGAAGGTTGCGGCAGCCGACAAGGCCGGCCATCGCCATCGAGGCTCCCATGATCTTCAGGAAGTCACGTCGATCAAGCTGTAACAGAGTGGATCGATTAGGGAACTCATCCTCCAGCCAGAGCTGAAAATCTTCCGTTTCGGCAATTTCGTCCAACCCACGCCAGTATTCTCGACCCGTTGATGCGGCAAGTTTGGCGCGAATGGCTTCCATGCTAATGGGCGCGTCCTGCCCGGGTGTAAGTCCTACCGGTTTGGCGGATTGATTCGGCTGATTTTCGTGAGTGTCGTGATGCATGATTTCCTGATTGGATGACGATCCGGTCATCGCGTGATAATAGCTATCGGTGACAGATAGAGCAGTCTTGTAGCTGCTTTACTTTCACGTGGTACTTGTCTACTAATTTCTCCGCCTCTTCCAGCTCTTTGCCGGACGGAGCATAGTCTTCCCCATTGGCCAGGTTCTTCTCACGCTGAGACAGGAAATCCTCGCCCTTGGAGGCTCGGTAGTAGAAGTCAAAAATCTGTTCGCGCTGGGATAGCCCCTTGGCTTCCGATTCCGGATTGCGGTAAATGTACTTCGCCGGATCAGAATGGCAACTTAAGCACCAGCTCATGAAGAAAGGCTTACCCTTATAAGTAAGTTGCATCTTCTGTACCGCGCCATGGCACTGGTTGCAGTTGACGCCCTTGTTGATATGCGCGCTGTGATTGAAAAAGACAAATTCCGGAAGCTTGTTTACGCGGTTCCAGCCCAACTCATTCTCCGCATTTTTGATCGGCTTCTGAGTGGCATAACTCTCTCGAATCGGTTCGAGAAGCGGACTGTTAGTCCAGATCTGTGAATGGCATGACATACACGTATGGGTTGGCGGAATGCCGGCAAACGGCGATTTCTCGACCGTGGAGTGGCAATATCTACAATCGATACCGAGTTCGTTGATATGATGTTCGTGGCTGAATGGAACCGGTTGATCGAGAGGAACGTTAACTTTAGTGTTGGCTGCAGAACGGGTGATTCCTGATCCTACAGAGAGGAGTATAACTGGTAGAGCGACCCCCACGACAATACTTGTTCGCGAAAGGACGTTCATCGTAGGATGAAAAATGTTCGCCATACTGACACCCCGTTGGCGCTTGTCGTGTCATCGACAGAACCGCCCTTACTAACTATTGGAAAGTATACCCTTCGCAAATTTCGGGCGTCAAGGGAAATTGTCGAATTACTGTGCAGTTTTTCACGAAGTTATAAATATTATCGAAAGATAAGGTGTGATTATAATTTATTCGCGCAACTGAAGCTACAATGTTTTTGCTGGATATGGAGGTCCAATTTTATGAGACCCAAATTATAAGTGTCTTTGGGCGATGCGCGCCGTTCCTGTGGTACAACAGAACGTGAATTTAACGAACCGGATTTCCTCGCCTGTTCGTAGTGGAAATGAATGTCTAAGCAAACACACTGGGCTGTTGATCTCGGCACAACGAATACCCTGATCGCTCGCTGGTCGGGTACGCACGCCGAGACGGTGGCTCTTGACAGAATTTGCCAGTACGAACCCGCATGGCAGACTCCCCTGGTGCCGAGCGCTATCTTCTTTGAGAGCCCGACATCTGGCTATATTGGTCATCGCGCCATAGCCGCCGAAGAGGTGATGCGAAGCACCTATTCTGGCCACCTTACACCTATTGCCCGTGCATTCAAGAAGACATTGGCCAAGAGCAGCAGTCAGGCCGTCGCCGAACTCGATCATCAGCCCATCTCCGCTCGACAGTGCGCCAAAGTATTTATGACGGAGCTCTTGCGCGAGACCGCAGCTCGTGAGCAGGAACTGAACAGCAACCATATTAATAAGTGGAACATCCCGCGTCGATTTGTAGCCTGGGCACGCCGCGAAGGGCTTGTGAACGATCTCACGATGACCGTTCCCGTAGAGAGTTTTGAAGCTTACCGAATGGAGCTAAACAACATTGCTCGTGGATTAGGCGTTCAACGATTTAAGGTGATTGACGAACCGGTCGCAGCAGCGTTGGGGTACGGGGTAGACCTGACAGAAGACCGGCATCTGCTGGTTGTAGACTTTGGTGGTGGCACCCTTGACATTGCGCTGGTGAAGACCAACCTGGCGCAGGCAGGCGAGAAACAGAAGGGGACCGGGCACCGTCGAGCCGAATTGATTGCCGCGCGCGGATTAAACCTCGGCGGTGAGACGGTTGACGAATGGGTGACCGAGCTCGCGTGTTCCAAAATCAAGACTCATGCGGACCGAATGTTCGGATACATTCGAGCGCAGGCGGAGACGGTGAAGAAAGAACTCTCCGGAAAAGTCCTGACCACGGACCAGACCTATTTCCGATTGCCGGGCCTTGATCCGCTCATGGTTTCGCGACAAGAGTTTCTGGATGCACTTACAGGGCACGAACTGTATACGCTGCTCCAGCGCGTGACTGAGGCTACCCTTGAAGATGCTCAACATCGCGTTAATATTCACGAGATCGACGCCGTGCTGCTGGTCGGTGGGTCGACCCTGCTGCCCGGTGTTCGGGAGCTGTACGAGAAGATGTTTGGGGCGCCGCGGGTTCACTATTGGGAGCCTTTTGAGGCGGTGGTGAAGGGTGCGGCAATATATGGCGCGGGATACTTCGTCGACCAGATCATCCACCACGACTACGCTATCAAGGTATTTAACGACGAAAAGCAATGCACCGATTACGAGCTGCTCATTCGTCGAGGAACACCATATCCAACCCCAAGCGGGTCGCAATCGCGATATTACGCTGTGGCTCAAGGTCAACAGTTCTTCAGCGTTCCGGTCTGCGAGGTAGGTTACGCGGGTCGGCTGTCGCTCGGTTGGCAACGGCGGGGTAACGGCAACGATTACTGGACTCCTCAGCAGGGCGAGGAGGCAGAGTGCGTCGTCTCGCTGAACGAAGGCGACTCCATTCAGCTAAAGCTGCCGGGTCAGCCGGGAAACCGGGCGAGGCTGCGAATTGACTTCCACATAGATGAAGAGCGGCACCTTGTCGCCTCCATGTACGATATTCAGCGCGAGCGAGAAATCCGTAACGAGCGTGTGACCCGTTTACGTTAGTCTGATTTGCCTGCGTCGAGGATCAACTTCAAGTTAGCGTAGACTGCGTTCAGGCTCTCCGGAATGATTCGGGCATCCGCCAGCACCGTCATGAAGTTGGTGTCGCCATTCCAGCGGGGTACCACATGCATGTGCAGGTGGTCCGCGATTCCGGCGCCTGCAACTCGTCCAAGATTCATGCCGACATTGAATCCATCTGGTCGCATTGATTCTTTCAGCAGGTTAATCCCCACTCGAGTGAGCTGCATCATCTCCAGCATCTCTTCATCATCAAGGTCATCCATGCTTGCCGTGTGTCGAAAGGGCGTGATCATCAGGTGGCCATTGCTGTAGGGATAAGCGTTCAGGATGATGAAAGCATGCTTGCCTCGATGCAGAATGAGGTTCTCGACATCATTCTCCTCCTGCGGAAAGGTGCAGAAAATGCAGGGATGCTCTTGAGGATTTTCACTGCCTGCCTTCTTGATGTAGGTCATGCGCCACGGCGCCCAGAGTTGTTCCAAAGTTTTGCATTTCCTGTCAATTTATACGGTGTTGGCATTTTACTCCGATTGGATGTGACTTTCAACTGGCAGGAACACGTAACTTTATCTGTATCGGCGCGATTGTTAGGTTTTCGCGATCAAAGCGGGATATACTTCTGAAAGATATTGTTGACCCAAGGAGATGGAATTTGAAGCAATCCGGTGATGCGTGGCCGCGGAGATCAGCGTTTGCAATCGGCCTTATAACAACTTTAGCCCTCTATTTGAACGCCTCGCCCATGGTATTTGCTCAACATAGCGAATTGCGACGAGAGATGGATGTGGCCCGTAAAAAGGTCTACCCTGCCCTCGTGAATATCACCGTTGTTTCGCGCTATTTTCAGGGCGGTAGAGCTCTTCGAGCCCCGGCTGGTGGCAGTGGAGTCATTGTCAGCGCCGCCGGACATGTGCTTACCAATTTCCACGTTGCCGGTCACACCACCCGAATTACCTGTACTCTCCCCAGCGGCGAAGCGATAGAAGCGAACGTGGTTACTCATGATCCTCTCACCGACCTGAGTGTGCTCAAACTTCGGCTCGACAAGCGCAAGAGTCACCAGCCAATACCTTATGCCAAATTGGGTAATTCTGACGATCTGAAAGTTGGTGACCAGGTCATGGCGATGGGTAATCCGCTCATGCTCTCATCTTCTATGACCCTTGGGATTGTCAGCAACACCAAGCGCGTCTTTACCGATTTCATTGGTACAGAGATTGAAGATCAGGATCTTGACACCGGCGAAAGAACGGGAGTGTTCACAAGATGGATCCAGCATGACGCGCTCATCCTGCCTGGCAACAGCGGAGGTCCGCTGGTCAACTTGCAGGGCGAAGTCGTCGGGATCAATGAATTGGGCGGCAATGGGGTTGGATTTGCCATTCCCTCAAATATCGCGGCAGATGTTTTAAGACAGGCAATTGCACATGGAACCGTTCGCCGGGGGTGGGTGGGTATTACAGTGTTGCCCGTCGACAAGCTTGGTAGAACTACAGGTGCATTGATCTCCTCAGTAATGGCAAATTCTCCGGCTGCTAAGGCTGGGCTCAAAGCGAGTGACATTCTGCTGTCCATTAGTAACAGACCCGTGAAAGTGCGGTTCTTTGAAGAGGTTCCGTTGCTGTATCAGCAGGTTTCTGCGCTCCAGGCCGGCAGTACCGTGCAAATGCGATACGATCGCGATGGCGCTATAAAGACAGCGACAGTTGCGGTGACCTCCATGGAGAAATTCAACGGAGACGAAGACGAAGTCCGAGACATGGGTATAACAGTCGGCGAGATTACGGGTCCGCTTGCCATTGCCAACCGATATCCAAGCAAGGATGGCGTACTCGTAACCGGTATGCGTGCCGGATATGCGTTCGCGTCCGGGGTTCCCCGAGTTGCTCCCGGAGACGTCATTCTTTCAGTTAACGGCACGCCAACCAATAGCGTGAGTACGTTCCGAAAAGCATTTCAGAAGCGAACCCCCGTTTATGCCATCTCGTTTCGGCATAATGCCGAAAATTTGATCGCAATTGTCAAGGCACCAGCGGAACTAGGGCAGGAAGAGGGTGGGGAACTGCCAAAAGCCTGGCTTGGGGTCAAGGTTCAGGTAATGACCGATGAACTGGCAAAAGCGCTTGGGATGGCCGGCAAAACCGGATTTCGAGTTACTCAGGTTTACCCGGCAACGGAAGCGAGTTCAGCCGGACTGAAAGCGGGCGACGTCATCACCAGTTTGAACGGCAATGCACTCGAGGCGCATCGACAGCAGGATAACGACGACCTGAAGCGCGCAATTGAGGATCTCTCTATAGGGGATAAGGCGGAACTCGGTTTAATTCGGTCAGGCAAGCCGATTAAAGTCTCTGTGAAACTGCAAGAGCCGCCGTCACCTGTTGAGAAGGCGAAGAAGCTGAAGCAGAGTGAATTTGAATTCGGGGTTCGTGACATTACGGAGCTCGACAAGTTCGAAAATCGTTGGCCGAAAACGCAGACCGGAGTCCTTGTGACAGACGTCGTGACGGGCGGTTGGGCTGCCATGGCCGGACTCCACTCGGACGATTTGATACTCGAGTTGAACGGCGCGTCGGCGGCAAACATCGATGCGTTTACAAAAAAGATGAGCGCACTTCTCAAGTCGAAGCCGCGGGTGGTCATCTTCTTCGTGCTGCGCGGCGCGCAGACGCATTTCGTATTCATGGAGCCAGACTGGGCTAAGTTGAACGCAGGTCGATAGTAGATGACAGAAACAATAATCTGGTAAAGATGAGAGGCGAATTATGAAAATAACAAGTGTAATGCTGGCTGCCATTGGCATGTTGGTCGCCATACCGGCTGTTCGAGCGGATGATGAGGCAATGCAGGTTCAGGCGTTGATGGACAAAACTGCACCTGCGATTGTAACCGTGAAGTCGATCCTTAAATCAGCAGCAAAGGGGGATGGACAGGGGCAGGACTCAGAATCGCCAATTGCCATGCAGGGTGTGGTGGTTTCCGCCGATGGGCTAGTAATGCTCACGAACCTGGCATTTGCACCTGCACGCGCGATGGAGCTGGTTGGTCGAGGCGGTGGCGCTGAGGCCGGCGCAATGAAGGTCAACCCCACCAACATTAAGGTGATGTTCGCCGGAGACGACAAAGAGTACGATGCGTTTCTTGCGGCAACGGATACTACGCTTGATCTGGCATTTGTAAAGATTGAAGGTCTTGGCGATAAGAAATTGGCCTTCGTAGACTTCACCGTGAGCGGCATGGCAACGGTCGGACAGAGAGTCTTGAGTATTGCTCGGCTGCAGAAGGGTTTTGATTACGCGCCTTTTTATCAGTCTGGACGAATTTGCGGCATGATTTCCAAGCCCCGTAAAGCGCTCATGCTTGAGGGGAGTATCGCGAGCTTTGGACTGCCGATTTTCGCGATTACGGGCGAGCCGATAGGAGTCTTGAGTACCGTTGTGGCGGGATCTTCAGATGATGCCAGCGCGGCGGGTGCGAGCTTCAATACGTTTTTGCGATACTT
>JBDUAM010000263.1:0-3350 GCA_040004655.1 Chthonomonadales bacterium
CCCCCCGCCCGCAGCCATCCGCCCGCTCGCCCCCGGCCTGTCCGTGGTGGTGCCTCATGGCGAGGCGGAACTCTATCGCGCTCGACCCAACATCGCCATTCCGAAGGATAAGGTGATTGACCTCGACGGATTCTTCGGATTGCATCCCTCGCTCGCGCCACTCGCCGATCTCTACAAGGCGGGCCATCTGGCCGCGATTCACGCCTGCGGATCTCCCAGCACCACCCGCAGCCACTTTGACGCGATGGACTACATGGAGAGCGGATCGCCGGGCAGCAAGAGCGTTCGGGACGGATGGTTGGCCCGCGCCGCGCTGCAGTGCCCACAGGATCGTGCCAATGCCGTGAAGAGCCCATTTCGAGCGGTCGCGCTGGGTGGCGGACTCCCCCGCGCCCTGCAAGGGGACGCCGGAGCGCTCGCCATTCCCGACCTCAAGACTTTTGGAATTATTGATCCAAGTGGTCGAACTCGACCCGGCGCACGCGCCAACACACAGATGATGGCGGGCGCACTCAGCGGCGGTGGATCGACTGCCGGCGGATTCGAGGCGCTCTACGATCAGGCAGTCGGCGATGTTCTGCACGGCACCGGCAAAGAGAGTTTTGACGCGCTGAAGATGCTGCAGAAGGTAAATCCCGGCAGCTACACGCCGGATCGCAACGCGCAATATCCGAATGGCAAACTCGGCGAATCGTTTAAGCAGATCGCGCAGTTGATCAAGGCGGATGTGGGCGTGGAGATTGCCTTTGCCGACGTGGGCGGGTGGGACACGCATGCCAATCAGGCGCAGCCCAACAGCCCCGATCTGGGTAACCTCAGCAATCGACTGCGGGACGTGGGACAGTCCCTCGCGGCGCTCTACACTGACCTTGGCGACCGTATGGATGATGTGGTGATCTTGACCATGAGTGAGTTTGGGCGAACCGTGAGGCAGAACGGAACGGGCGGCACCGACCACGGCCACGCGAGCTGCTTCTTTGCCCTGGGCGGGAACATCAAAGGCGGCAAGGTCTACGGCGACTGGCCTGGCCTGGCCCCCGAACAACTCTACGAAAACCGCGACTTAGCCCTCACTACAGACTTCAGGTCCGTGTTCGGCGAGGTCGCCATGAAACACCTGGGCGTGCCAAACCTTGAGAAGCTCTTCCCCGGGTTTACCGGTGGTCCAGAGAGTTTTAGAGGGATTGTGAAGGGGTAGTTATTCGTTAAGAACGGTTTCAAGCAAGCTGATTGAAACCGTTCTCACTGCATGATTCTCCTAAGGAATGAAACCCGCTAACTCAACTGGTTGCCTCATATTCGTCAAGAAATAATAGCTTTTCCATATCCGCATCAGACTGGAAATGTATATCCCAACGGTGCTCCATGAATTTCAATAGCTTAATTCCCCGTGACCTGATTTCGGTTGGACCCCATTGATCATAAGCTGCAACTTCAATTTCTGAATGTGATCCGTCTGAATAGCCGTTCCGAATCCTTCTTCCGGTGCCATCATGTTTCACATTTTTCTTTTCTTCAAATCCTGCGTTTTGAAGAGATGAATTGATGGACATTGAAAGTAAAAGCAAATTGCCCAAGCTTCCACAGTATCTGGCCTTTTGTACCGCATCGAATCTTGCGAATTGATTTGTCCAACCCACTCCTTCACTCTGTGGGTAAATATGTTCAATTGAAATCTTATCGGCTTTTGATTTCAACAAATCACCCCATGTTAT
This sequence comes from Chthonomonadales bacterium, assembly GCA_040004655.1. Lineage (GTDB taxonomy): Bacteria > Armatimonadota > Chthonomonadetes > Chthonomonadales > CAJBBX01 > JBDUAM01. Next base: position 1,716 of record JBDUAM010000263.1, read on the forward strand.
TTTTTGCTGCACGCTTTGATCTAACAGGCTTGTTTCGTACTCATATAAGAAATATTGTAATGCAGGCCATCCGTAATAACCTTGGCCAGACTTGAATCTCTTAAACAACAAATTATAGAAATCATCAATTCTAATTGATCCGTCTGAATGAAACGTGTACGAAACCCATTCATCTAACCTAGCGATGATGATTTCAATGGTTGTTTCACCCGAGTCTAAAACTCTAGCGAAATTTATGAATTCGCTACTTCCGGCACTTGCATATGAACCACTAATTCGAAACATAAAGAATATGAACCGTTCAATTTTTTTGAAAACCCTTATCCTATCGGCTTCCAAACCGACGTTCTTTAGAACTGACATAACCAATGGGCGAAAATAGCCTATGCCAATTCGGTTTAGGCGGTCAATCCAAACCCTCTCGTCGCTAGTCAACGAGACTGCAAGGTCAGGATGAAAAGTATTGAACCAATGAACGGCTGACTCCTTAAGACTGTGAACATATTTGTCTATGTCTGTAGGCTGGAGCCTCACTGAAGTCAGTTGAGGTTGTGGCTCCGATGCCTCTTCTACCTCGTCACCACCCATATCTATCGTTAACTCTCCGATTTCCTCAAGGTCAACATCCACCTCCTTCTGTTCGTGTACACGTTTAGGAGTGAATTGCTCTTCGAGTAGGAACCTAATATAATCTCGACCAGTCAACCGCGTATATTTGAAGAACATCATCCAATGGGCACGAAGGAAGTCGTCATCATTTAGGGGGTGACTTTTGTTTCTACCAAGTTGATGATAGACTACCTTCCAAGCATCATTTATGTTATTCCTCATGCTTGCTCGCGATGCTGAATCGAGGATCGAGTCACCAAAAAGGGTTGTTAGATAGATCAACCGATTCTTGAGCAACTCAAGGTCAGAAAGCCTCTTGCCGCGATTATTCATGGTTTCAAAAGCAACAAATACGTCAAATTCGTCTCTAATGACATACTGATTAAACATAAACTGTCTTGTTAATTTCGAATATATTGAATTCAATCCTCGCTGCCCCGACATTGCATACAGATTAGCTAGTTGGGATTCAAAGTACTTTTTGGCGTTGCTCAGGTTGAGAGTATAAAAAGTTTCGTGGCTCAGGCCACCACCTACTTCTCCGAATATCTTGTACCGCATATATTCGTAGCTTGGATTATCTCTTTCATAACCGAATTTGTAGGTTCTAAATTGGTCGCCTGTAGGCTTAGTCTTAAACAAGAAGCGGTCTCTCATTGCAGCTATGCTCAACGTATCAGTAATATAAACTTCCTCATCGGGACGCCCAACGTTGGCCGGTAGTCCCTTTACAAAGTCCACGAAAGCTTGTAGAAATATCATGAAAGTTGTCAGCCGTTGTTGACCATCTACGACATGGTAAACGTTATACGAGTGGTCACGTACGAGCCAGTATTCCTTGGACGTTTCAGGTACTTCGGAAATGGGAACCTGCTTAAGAGTTAGAACGCCAGTGTAATGAGAACGATCTGAAGAGAGATTTACCAAGTCCTCCCAAAAGGCCTTCAACTGCTCTCGCTGCCACGCATACCCTCTCTGATAATCCGGTATCCGAAAGATTTTTTCTTTGAAAAGGCTGTCAAGGGA
>JBDUAM010000280.1:0-11271 GCA_040004655.1 Chthonomonadales bacterium
TATCATCCCAACCCACCAGCTTGCGTCGGGATTTCGCGCGGCGTCCAGATGACAGCTTTCGCAATGGACCTTCGCGCGAGCAAACTGTGGCAATCGCTCATAGGTGTGCTTAGTCAGCTTCCTCCCGAATTCAATGCTCTCCCAGTTCGACTTTGCCCATTCCGATTTGACAACTCCTGCACTGGTAAGCAGTCGATTGTTTGTCAGCTTCGGTTCCGCTCGGCTCAGGGTGAAGGTGAAATCCGCCGAGACGAACTTGTCTGCCCGAGCCGTCCGCGCCGTGGAGTGGCAGCCAATGCAGCTTGATGTCTCCTGAACAAACGATTCCATAGTCGTATTGGCGAGCACGGCCGGTCGCGCATGAAATTCCAACCCGATGTTCGAGCTGTACCCGGTCGAGTTCATCTCCGGCCATTGCGTACTGATCAGCCGATAATTTTGAAAGACTGATTCCTTGACCCTCAGTAGTGATTGCATCTTAATATTCAGCGCATTGACGCTGACATCTGGTTTCGTGGTTCGCACAATCGCCTGTGCCACACCGTGTCCCGCTGGCTTATTGTGGACAATATTTCCATGTGTCATCGGATGGTCGTTGTCGACCTGTTCAAAGGTCGCCCAGATCCACTGCGGTGCACTGAGCGTTTTTTTCGTGATATGAAACCCGATCAAACCCATCAGCCTTCGACGCCAGTTGGTACGTTTACCGCCCACGTCATCGCAAATCCACGCGTGACAGGTGTAAAATCGGCCGGATTCCTTTGGCTCAATCTCCCGCCAGGCGGCTTTGACAAGAACGGAACCAAAGGGAGCGGTCACCGCCTCATCAATGTTTCGCTGCACCGCGCTCGAGTAGAGTTGTTTACGGCTAATGAACTTAAACATCTCCGGATTCATGCGCGTTTCATACCGAACAAGGTGGCCGTTGTTATCATTTAGCGTCGCGGGCATTGTCCCATCTGCCTTCACGGCTTGTTCAGTGGAGAGCAACACATGATCTCCCTGTTGGACCTGCCGACAAATATTCGGATGCAGCTGGCGGTAACTAAGGAATTTGTCAGGCAATTTGCCGCCCGGTAGAAAAACGTCGTTGACGTCCGCCCACGACTCCCAGAGTCGTGGGCCAGGCTTTTCGATGGAAGACCTGTAATCCGCCCAGCCCGGCAGACCCTCGATCACGGGCCAGTTGATCGCCACGAAAGCCTGCCAGCCAAAGAAATCGACCAGATGCTGGATATCGTCCGCGCTTTTTTGTTTCAATTCGCCGGGCACGTCGTCCGGCATCTCGCCGGAGAGGCGGTACGTGAGTTTTGGCGGAGGTGGGAATTCGCGGTGCTGGTTTCCACCGGTGACCGGCCAATTCTGCGGCACGACGGAGGTCTGCTTAGGTGTTTGGGAGTTGAGCCAACCAGCGGCCAGCACGGGGCTGACCGCCAGTGACATCAGTATGGGGATTCGATTGTGACGTACTAATCGCAACGTTTGGTCCAGAACTTTACAGGGCCAATCAGGCCTTTGGCATAGTCGACATGAGTCCGCGCAGATATCCGACGCTCTCCATCAGGCCCGGCACAGGATCATTTGCGTCCTTCTCATACTCAAAACTCATGAGGTGCGTGTATTTGATCTTCAGCAGCGCCTCAACAATAGATCGCTTGTTGAGCACGCCTCGACCCACTTCTACGGGCGCACCGTTCGGCATCGTGCTGTTGATGTCCTTGAAGTGCATGTCGTAGAGTCGATCTTTGCATTTGAGGACTGCTTCCGCCGGGTCGACTCCTGCGCGCGCGGTATGTCCTACGTCGATGCAGAGACCGATTCGTTTGTCGAACTTTTCTGCGGCTGCCATAGCATCATACGGCGATGGGAATCGATTGTCTCCCGGGCCGTGATTGTGAATGGCGAGCTTGATATCGAACTCTTTCACCATCTTGTCGAGAATGGCGAAGCTGTCGGGGTGCGGACTGCACACAATGGTCGGCAGACCGGCGTCACGCGCATACTCAAACGCCGCGCGGATCTTGGCTTCATCGTTCTCCATGCCCACGTTTCCGCAGCTCAAAGGGGTAATTCCGGCTGCCTTGAATTTTGCCGCGACCTCTTTGCGCTGCTCGGTCGTGCTGTTCATCGGCATATGCGAATCTTTGATCGAGACATACTTCAATCCCGTCCGTTGGATCGCCTTGATGCACGCCTCAAGCGGCAGAGTTCGCAGAGTGTAGGAGGCCACGCCAACTTTCAATCCGCGCCATGGATCCGCATCTGCCTGCACTAATTCAGGACCCGACTCGCCAGCCATTCCAGCAACCGGCATCGCGGCAAGCGCAAGTCCCATTCCACCCACAATGATTTCACGTCGACTAAGATGTTCTAATCTGGACATACCTACCTCCGATATCAATCTTCAAAATCTTCTTCTTACCCATTAGAGCCGGGATCGCAAAATCCCTCTTTATGCGGTAGGTTTGGCTTAACGGACTACGGCGAGAATGAACTGTCTGCGAAGGATATTCGCCCCTCCAGCCACCGTTGATTTCTCTTCAAACGTCGCAGCACGCCGAACGTTTTTGCCTCCGATTTGACCAATTCCGATCACGCGAATGGATGCTGCCATTCCCGGCTTGGCATCTGGCGCCGCGACAAATGTCAGCATAGCTTCCGACGCATCAGGGGAGACATCAACCGGTTTGCACACAATTCCAGTTGGCAGGCCTTCTACGGTCAACCTCACCGCACCGCGCCAACGGTTCTGCCGATCCAGTCTGACGTGCAATTCAGAGGTTGCTCCCGGCTTAGTGGTGACTGAAGAACCTGAGGTTGAGAGCGCAAAATCTTCAACCAGCCGTTCGGTACGTAATCGAAAGTTTGTGTCTGGACCAGTTGTGCACGCCGAATTGCGAATGGCGAGCATGTAGAGTCCTTCGTCCTGCACGGCAAAGGTGAGGACAGGATCGGCCAGATTAGTGCCAGTGTTGGTTTTCAACACGTCTCCGTTGGCGTTAAGCACGTCGATAGCGCCGATAAACCTCGACCCCAGTGCGTGTGCCAGAAGCGTAAATCGGAACTCCTCACCAGCTTTCGCAAGGAAGAAAAACTTAGCAAATGGGTACGCGGCGAACGACCCTTCCATAGCCCCCGGCAGAGCGGGCAGCGGCATGGATGCGTTTGTATCCGTTAACGCTACTACCAGTTCATTAGAGCATATGACAGGAAATGGCAGCGTAAATCCTCGGGGAGTTGCTGCCGTTACCCAACCGTGATTTCCGTCACCGCCTGGGATTTTAAGGCTGGCATGAAAATCGGTGGGAAGGTTTACGCCTTCAAGTGTCGCACGAACATTTCGTCCGGGCTTTTCACCGCGAGGTGAGAGGGAGTTCACCACCGGCAAAACTCCTCCCACAACGCGATACCTGAACTCCGGTCCACCTTTACCCTCAGCATCCGATATCAACAACTGAAAAGAGTCGCTCTCGTCAAATTTGATGGTAATTCGTGGGTCCGTGCCGCTCATGTACTGGCTCGATACAACTTGCCTTCCAGCAGAGCTTCGTATTTCCATTTTCCCGTGCAATGGTGATCGCACACGACTTGCCACAAGATCAAATACCCACGTCTCCCCCTTCTTCGCGGTGAAGGAGATGTTATCCACCTGACCGGGTCTTGTGAGGATGCCATCCCTCCCTGAGCCGGTAGAGGTCAGAATAGGAGAATGTACAAAAGGGTCGACCCAGAATGTATATACTTGTGAGATACGGTTCGGAGATACGAATACAACTTCCCTCGGTCCGACCTCGGCATCGGGAGTAACGGCGAAGGAGACGGAAGGTCGGGTGCCGGGTATCGGGGTTGCGGTTATTCCTCTTCCACTCACAAATGTTCGCCACGGTCCGGGTTCTGCTGAATTCCGATTTACGAGAGTTTTCACACCTCGCTGCAGGCCGACCCGGTCGACCGAAGCAGTCAAATCCTGCGAATGGCAGGCGGCAACAAGCGAAAGCAGAAGCGCAAAAACAATCACGTTTTCAACCGATTTTCGTAAAGCAAGTGATACAATAGTGCATCTCATACGTATAGGGTATCACAGAGACCCTGCAGATGGCGAACCTTATTTGCAATCTGGCAACTAATTTGCACGCATAGACCAAAGGAGAATGAAGTTGAAGAAATTCCTAATGTCGGTTACGACCGTTGTAGCCGTCGCAGGTTCCATTATCGCCCTGAATGTTTCCCCGACCAGAGCGGTTGTCAAAGAATCCAGCGCCATCAGCTGGGGCAGCGACCTGAAGAAGGCCATGACAACTGCAGCCAAATCCAAGAAGCTTATCCTACTGGACTTTGGAGCAACCTGGTGCGGACCCTGCAAGCAGATGCTCGCTACCACGTACAAAGACAAAGCCGTTGTCGCGAAAGTCAAGACTTTTGTGCCGGTGCTGATCGATATCGACAAGCAGCCTACCGTCGCCCAGAAGTACAAGGTCGAAGCCGTTCCCACCATGATCCTGGTAGATGCCAAGGGCAATGTGGTCAAGCAGACCCTGGGCTACAGCAAGGCTCCGGAATTCCTGGCATTCCTGAACAGCGCAAAAGCCAAGTAGATTCGTATCGCAATAAAAATCCCCGCTCCAGATTGGAGCGGGGATTTTTCGTGACTGGATTACAGATTACAGCGTAACGTGGACCTTCATCGCGGCGGTGCCGGACTTCTTAACGCCATATTCATCTTCAACCGTCAAAGTGACCTGGTAGTCGCCCTTTTTACGGAACTGGTGTTTGAAGTTCTTGCCTTCACCGGTAACAAGGTAGGCCCTGGTAACGGTGGAGCCTTCCATCGCGTCGGTGGATGGAATACCCTGAATGGTCCAAACATATCGCAAAGGAGTTGCGCCCGCTTCCGCAGAGCCACTCAGCGTGAGAATATCATTGGATGCAATAGTGACATCATTCAGATCACTCACGGAAATCGGTGTTGCATCAGTCAGCAATCGGATTTCACCAAGGTAGACAATACAGGACTGATCCGCGAAGAACTGCAATTCCATGACTTTGCCCGAGGTACCTTTCAATCCCTTTATGGAGGAGACCGGGACAGCAATCTGCTTCCAACCCATCATCTCGGTTTTGCTAGTCGAAAGGTCAAGATTGATTTCGGTCTTGTGGCCGTCGTCAGTGCCGAGGACTACGCGGAAATAGGTGGGAGGCCTAACTTTGAAGGTACGCAAGCTCTCTCCGCTGCCGTTGCCACTCAGTCCATTATTGCCACCTGGCCTACCTGAACCTCCGCCCTGAGTTCGACCGCCGCTGCTTCCGCCACCAGGGCTCAATCCAGAAACGCCACCTTTGCCAGAGAATCCACCTTCATTAATGGAGCCGGCGCCTGCCTTTTCACTGATCATATAGACAAACTGGAGGTAAGAACCGGGAGAAGCCGATGCCGCCTTCATGTCAATCGGTTTCGCAAACGAGAGGCGAACACCCTGGTATCGACCATGAGTCGTTACTTTCAGCGAGCCGATTCCGCTGAACACATATTCTGTGGATAGCTCTGCGCCGCCACTGCCCCATGAAGAGACGGACATTCCGGTATCGGAAGGCTTGTCGCCACCGTAGAGGGTTACATCTGTGGATTGGCATAATGCCGGCAGAGCCAGAACCAGCGCACTTACGGCCAGAAAGCCCGATCTTGCGAATTTCACCATCTGATTATCCTCCTGGAGTCAGCGCAGGGAAACGAAACCTTGCTCTGCTCTTGTCTCAATTTGTCTGAATTACGTATTGACCTGCGACATGAAATCTTCTTCTTCGTCTTCGTCGACTGGCTCTACACCGCCCGTTGTACCAGACACTCGCTCAATAGAGAGCGCTTTGCCTGTTTGCGCATCTACTTCTATGACTACTCCGCATAGCTTTGCGGGTCCGGCCGCGACTTCAAATCTGCTTGATAGTCCGGTCAAAAATCGACTGGTTGCCACTTCCCGATCCATTCCGATGATGGAATTGATGGGACCGGTCATTCCGGCGTCCGTCAGAAAAGCTGTTCCCTTTGTCAGAATGCGCTCGTCTGCGGTCTGTACATGGGTGTGCGTGCCTACGACTGCACTCACTCTTCCATCAACATACCACCCAAACGCCTGTTTTTCCGACGTCGCCTCGCCGTGCAGGTCTACAAATATGATCTTACACGTTGTCGGCACACTCTCCAGCAGGTCATCAATTGCGCGAAACGGATCGTCACAATGCTCCATGAAAACCCTGCATTGCAGCGATATCACGCAGACGGCGCCTTCAGGTCGCTGGAATATTCCTAATCCCCTACCGGGAACTCCCGGTGGATAATTGGAAGGCCGAAGAATCCGCGGCTCTTCATCCAGAAACGTATGCGAGTCTCGTATGGACCATGCATGGTTCCCGAGAGTGATGACATCCACCTTCGACTTGCCATACATAGACATTGCGATGTCCCGGGTGATCCCCAGTCCGCCCGCCGAATTTTCACCGTTTACGATCACGAAATCTGCACGCGTCTGCGAACGAATTCCGGGCAACAACTTCTCAACTGCATCGCGACCGGGCTTGCCGACCACGTCCCCCACAAAGAGGATACGCATAAAGATGTACTGCTTTCTAAGCCTTTCGGCGCCCTACTCTGGTCGACTGCATCGGTAATCTTTAGACGTTGATGCAGTCGCTCCGTTACTTTTGTCTATTTTGCAAAATCGGAAGCTCGAGTCTCCCGGATCACCGTCACTTTGATCTGACCCGGATACTCCATCTCGTCTTCAATTCGCCGTGCCGTGTCACGCGCCAGTTTGATGGCCGCAAGATCGTCGATCATCTCTGGTCGAACAATCATCCTGATCTCACGCCCGGCTTGCACCGCAAACGTTCGATCCACACCCGGATAACTCTCGGCGATCTCTTCCAGTTTCTTTAGCCGCTTGACATAGGTCTCCAGCGTCTCTCGACGAGCTCCCGGTCTGGCTGCACTGATCGAGTCCGCGCAGATCACCAGAATCGCCTCAACGGTGCTCGGTTCCACGTCGTAGTGGTGCCCCTCCACCGCCAGAATGACTTCCGGCGATTCGCGATACCGTCGCAGAATGTCTGCCCCGATGACAGCGTGAGGACCCTCCACTTCGTGATCCACAGCCTTGCCCAGGTCGTGAAACAGACCCGCGCGCTTACAGATATTAATATCCGCGCCGACTTCCATGGCGAGCAACCCGCAGAGGTAACTCACTTCTACAGAGTGCGCGAGCACGTTTTGCCCAAAGCTGGTACGATACTTCATTTTACCGAGCAACTTGACCACGTCGGGAGCGACACCCGTCATTCCCGTGTCCATAATCGCCTGCTCACCGGCTTCGATGATGCGCGCGTCCACTTCTTCACGCGCCTTCTCGATCATCTCTTCGATGCGGCCCGGGTGGATGCGACCATCTATTATCAGATTGGTGAGCGAGATGCGCGCAATCTCCCGTCGAACGGGATCAAACGCGGAAAGGACCACCGCTTCCGGCGTATCGTCGATGATCAGATCGACGCCCGTCATCGTCTCAAAGGCACGGATATTTCGCCCTTCTCGACCGATTATGCGGCCCTTCATCTCGTCATTTGGCAGGGGCACTACCGATACGGTTGTCTCAGATGTCTGATCCACCGCGCATCGCTGAATGGCCTGCGTGATAATATTGCGAGCCTTACGCTCGCCGTCTCGTTTCGCTTCCTCTTCGATTTCGCGCATGAGCTTTGCAGCATCGCGACGCGATTCGTCTTCCACCGTTTTTAAAAAGAGACCTTTGGCCTCTTCCACAGACATGCCGGATATACGCTGGAGTTCGTCCCTCTTCTGGTCCGCCGCAGCGGCCAGCTCCAGGTCCTTCACGGTTAACTCAGCCTCTTTGTGCTGAAGACTTCGCTCTCTGGTGTCAACCGACTCCATGCGTCGTTCCAGCGCTTCTTCCTTCTGCGCCAGTCGCCGCTCTAACCTCTGTGTCTCTGCTCTTTTTTCCCGGTTTTCTGCTTCTATCTCTTCACGCAGCTTGTAGGCATCATCTTTTGCCTGCAGCAGCGCTTCACGTTTAACTGTTTCGGCTTCTCTTAACGCTTCTTCACGGATTTTGTCCGCTTCTGCGACTTTTTGCTTCGAATCCTCCAGCGATTGGAGGCCTGATTTTTGCGACTTATTTCGGCTGATCACCAACCCGCCAATAATGCCGGCGATTGCGATGACCAGTGCGATTACGATGTTGTTCAAAAGTACTCACCTCCGGACATTTTTGTGCAACTCGTCCGAGGTAGAGCTATTTATGCGCGCGGGAACGCGCCGCTGGCTGGCAGGAACCGAAGTTCCTTCATTCGGTATTCTCCATCCACCTGCTAAATACCTGCTCAATAATGCCGTAGCTGTAACCTTTGCGAGCGAGGCTGGCGGCGACCCGACGGCGGGAGGATGGGTCGGCGGGATTCTCACGGGAGTGCTTGCGCTGGACGATCATCCACGCCGCTTCGACCTCTTGTTCGGGGTCGACCTGTTCCATGGCGGCATCAAGATCTTCGCGCTCAACGCCCATGCGTCGGAGTTCGGCGGTCAGGCGGATTCGGCCGAGTCCCTTGGCGCGGGATCGGCTCTCCACCCATGCCGCGGCGAACTCTTTGTCGTTCAGGAGTCCGCCGTCGACCAGGCTCTGAATTACAGCCGCAATGGTCTCATCACTGAATTTGTTGCGTTGCAGTCGACGCATGACATCGTTCACCGACCGGGGTGCGTAGGCGATAAACGCCTCGGCCTTCAGTCGAGCTTCTTGAAAATCTTCTGGTTGGTCGTCCATGGGGGAGTTGTACCCGAAATTATGTTCGGGGTTTAGACCTTTGCCATGGGCAGCATGACGGAGCCCTTTGCGGCGAGCTTCTTGCCGATGCCATCCAGCACCGTTCGGTCACATGCCTGACACATGGTGCACGGTTCTGTATGGCAGTCGGCGGTCAGTTTGCCGGTTCGGCTGTTTCGGTCTTCCAGCTTCTGGTAGGCCTTCGTGACGCCGCAGTCGATATGATCCCAGGGCAGCACTTCATCGTAGCTCTTCTGCCGGTTACCGATGAAGTAGGGATCAAGGCCAACCTCCGCAAACGAGTCCATCCACGTGCCGTACAGAAAGTATTCGTCCCACGAGCAGAACTTACAGCCCTTGCGCCACGCGAGCTCAATGACATCGGCCATTCGCCTGTCGCCGAGGCTCATCATCGCTTCCATGTGGGTCGATCGGGCGTCGTGATATCGAAGCTGTACGCCCTTGTCGCCAAGGTGACTTCGGACCAGTTTCTGCTTGCGTTCGATCTCTGCAATTGTATCCTGACCATGCCACTGCCAAGGGGTGTTTGGTTTCGGCACGAACGAAGAGACACCAATGGAGACGGTCGGATTAGGCACACGCATTTTGCGAGCCAGTTTGCAGACGCGGGTCGCCAGATCAGCGATTCCGATGACATCCACATCCGTCTCGGTCGGCAGGGAGATCATGAAGTAGAGCTTGATTCGTTTCCAGCCACCCGCAAATGCCGTCTCGGCGGCCTGAAAGAGGTTCTCTTCCGTCACGCCCTTGTTGGTCACATCACGCATGCGCTGCGTTCCGGCTTCCGGTGCGAATGTCAATCCAGATCGGCGTACTTTCTGAATATCCTCGACCAGATTGACGCAGTCCTTATCGGCTCGAAGGGAAGGCAGAGAGACGCCGATCTTACGATCTTCATACTTGTCGATCATCCGGTGCACGACTTCGCCCACTCGCGAGTAGTCGGCGGTGGAGAGCGATACGAGCGAGACATCTTCGTGTCCGGTGTTCTTGATCAACTCTGCGGCCAGCTCCATCAACTTGTCGGGCGATTTCTCTCGAACCGGACGGGTGATCATTCCGGCCTGGCAGAATCGACATCCGCGTGTACAGCCGCGCATCACTTCCAGCGAGATGCGGTCGTGGATGACTTCAATAAACGGAATGACCGGCGCGGTCGGGTATGGCACATTGTCGACATCCCAGATCAGGCGACGCTTGATGACGCCCGGCACGCGACCGGCATAAATAGGATAAGGCTGAACGCCTGCCAGCAGCCGGCGATCGCAGTTCTCAAATCGGGAATCCGGGCAGGTGTAATCTGGATCGGTCTCGCTCTTGTAGGTCGACTCATAAAATCGCGGAATATAGACGCCCTCGATGTTCGCCATCTTGAGCAGCAGGTCTTCTCGGGGCAGATCGCGATTGGCTTTGTAGCACTCCAGAACGTCGATCAGAACCTCTTCGCACTCGCCGATGATGAAGATATCGATAAACGGCGCGACCGGTTCGGGGTTGAACGTAGCGTGTCCGCCAGCCAGCACGAGGGGATGCGACTTATCTCGATCCAGCGAGCGAACGGGCATTCCGGAGAGGTCGATCATGTTCAGCAGGTTGCTGTAGCTCATCTCATACGAGAGGGAGAGCGCAAAGAAATCGTAATTGCCGACGGGCTCGCGGGTCTCCAGCGTGTATAGTGGAACGCCGTGCTCGCGCATTTTGTCTTCCATGTCGGGCCACGGCGCGTAGGTACGCTCGGCGACGCAGTCATCGCGTCGATTAAGCACGTGGTAGACAATGCTGAGCGCGAGATTGCTCATGCCGATCTCATACGAATCGGGAAACGCCACCGCCCACTTCACATCGACTTTGCTGTGATCTTTGATGACGGAGTTGAGCTCTCCCCCGGTGTAGCGCGCGGGCTTGCCCACATACGGCAGAATCTCTTCCAGTTTTTCGTCGATGATGGCAGACATCAGTTTTCTTTCCTTCGGCGGGGGTCGGCTTGAGTTGAATGGTCTATTTTAGCATGATTTGAAATGCAGGGTTTTAATTAAGTGGTTCAGCAGTGTGCTTTGCAGTCCGTTGGTTGCCACAGACCTTTGACACATTCCAACCGATGTTGTCATAATTGCCACATGGATTTCATGCATTCGCGATCAAATGGCCCGCTCAAGAAACTCAAACGAATTCGGTTGAGCACGTTGGCATTGCACGCTTCAAATGCAATATTGTGAGGATTTAGTTTGGTTGTAAAAAAGATCAAGCCTAATTGGGCTAAGTCCAGAGTTCAGGTAGCAGCAATATTGCTTGTTGTCCTTGTTGCCGTTCTCATATTTCCAAACACTTTGGCGAGGTACTCAGATAATATCACTACGTGGACAAATCGAGGCCAAATAGTCGAGGAAATTATGTCCGGCAGGTTGCAGCCGACAACCGGCGG
>JBDUAM010000367.1:0-3337 GCA_040004655.1 Chthonomonadales bacterium
AGTATCCGGCGGAAGGTCGATTTTCAGGGAACCGTCAACAAGCGCAGAACACCGGGATCGGATGTCCTTCCCGCCCAGAATTCTTGCCTGTTCACATATATGGCACTTACAAAATAGGCCCGGCAAACCCTCTGCCGAACCAGTTCCCAGAAGTTTGATCTGCATTTCATCACCAGGCAACCTGCTATGAGGCACCATTTCCGAAATCAGTATATCGCAAAGCGAGACTAAAACATTCCCTATTTCGTGTGAATTTGTTCACACTCAGCGTTTTTTGGGGGCTTCATAGAAGTCGCCGCCCGGTTCAAACATTCGTCCACACTGCCTGCAATGCGAGTCAGATGCCGCCGAAATGGTTTTACACAAAGGGCACATGTGCATCATTACGGGGAATCGACCGCACTGTGGGCAGAATTTGGTATCGGCATATACCATCGCGCCACAGTGCTCACACGCCTTTGCATTATCGTCCATCAGCCAGCCGACTCCATGTTGTTAGACCTTGCGAAGGATGAGTCCGCTCCAGAGTTTCGGGTAGAAGAAGGTCGATTTCGGAGGCATCTTGTCGTTCGCAGCCGCCACGTCCCGGACTTCATTTGCCGACGGATCATTCAGTATTAACCCGATCTGGTATTCGCCAGAACTCACCCGGTCCAACGCTTCCTGGTAGTTCCTCGAATAACCGATGTCCGGCGTTGTGGCCAAATCAGTGGCCGGAATTCCAAGAATTCGATCCAGAATCAGCGTCTGCAAGATGCTCACGTCGAGCGCCTTCCAGGCATCGCAATGGTCTTCGGAATCCATCGCGCTCGTATCTTTCAATTTAAGCGTGTAGGCTCCGTCTGCCGTCACCAATCCGAACTGGTGGACTCCCGTCGTGACATCTGCAAACATCGACTTCGGCAGTTCTCCAAGCGGTGTCAACTCAACAGCAAAGTACCTCTCCAGATCATCCAGGAAACTGCTCATTCGGTCTGCAGAAATATTCTTCACCAGCCGATGCGTTGGCAGTACGACGATGCCCGGATCGTTGAATGCCGTTAGAACCACCAGCAAGTAATCAAATGGCTGCAGTTCAGTGGGACCATAGAGGCCAGTAGAGCGTCGTTCGTCGGCATAGCTCAGGCCCGTCTCGTACCGATGGTGTCCATCGGCAATCCATATCTGCCGCGATTCAAAGAACACTCTGATCTCGCTCACGGTGGCTGCGTCGTGAATTCGATAGACTCGGTGATCTTCCCCATTTACCGTCGCGGATAAAAATGGCTCCGTACTTACAGCGATGGCTTGAAGTTTTGCGGTAAGCGTTTGCTGTTCATCTTCAAACAGGCAGTAGATCGGCTCTGGATTGGAGCTGGTAGCCCTCATTAACAGCAGTCGATCCTCTTTGGCTTTGGACCGCGTCTGCTCGTGCGGAAGTACTACTTTCTCTGAATAAGGCTCCAGTTTCAGGCCGCAGAAGATACCAAGTCGCTTGAGTCGATCACCTGTATTCGGGTTGTTGAATTCCTGCTCATAGATGTAATAAGAGGCATCAATATCTTCCACCAGCGTGCCGTCTCCCAGCCACATATTCATGGTTTGGGCGGCACGAGTGTAGGTACTGTTCGCTTCGTTGTCGCCTGGCTCAGCCTTGTTGAGCATGATCCGAACAAAATTGTGCGGGCTCTTCGCGTAGAGGGCGTCTTGATCTTCTGGAGTGAGCACATCATATGGTGGTCCGATGACTTTATCTAACGAACCGATCTCTGATACTTTGTAATGAATGCCGTGAATGGGAGCTACTTCTGCCATGAATAATTTCCTGATTTCAGTGGATTGATACTTATATTCTTGCACAGAATCTGGCGTCTGGCAAACGATGCGCTACCTCTAAATCGACTCTCCGGCAGGTAAGTTCTCCAACCATCACGAAATTGACACCAGACTATTCAAAGGAACTTCATTTGGTCATTCTGGGAATCGATCCCGGCACGGCGACTACTGGCTTCGGCGTGGTGCAGAAGACCGGCCAGACTCTGCTTGCGCTGGACTACGGTGTCATTCTCACCAGTCCCAAAGAGACCCCTCCTGAGCGACTCAACAGGGTCTATGCGGAGATCAATCGACTGTTTGACTTGCATCAGCCCGACGTTCTGGTCACCGAGCGACTCTTCTTCGCCAAGAATGAAACTACCGCATTTGGCGTCGGCCGAACCATCGGCGTCATTCTTCTCACCGCCGCACAACGCCGAATCCCGTGGACTGAATACACGCCTCCGGAAGTAAAACTCTCCGTCGTGGGGCACGGGAATGCGGACAAAAAACAGGTTCAGTACATGATTCAACGAATACTCAAGCTCAAAGAGACTCCCAAACCAGACGACGCGGCGGACGCCCTTGCCGTCGCGGTCTGCCATGCCCACACCAATCGACCCCTGGAGTATCCCGGCGAATGACGAAGCTCGCAATTGATGGCGGTAACCGCACACGAACAAATCCGTGGCCAACCTGGCCCATCTACGACACTCTCGAAGAACAGGCGTTGCTCGAAACCCTGCACAGCGGCAACTGGTGGTCGGTGGAGGGCAAGAAAGTCGCCGAGTTTGAGGCAAAGTTTTCTGCATTCATGGGCGCCGAGCATGGTACCTGCGTAACCAACGGATCGGCTGCAATCGAGGTCGCCCTTCGAGCGCTGGGAATCGGCTGCGGCGACGAAGTGCTGGTCCCGCCATACACCTTCGTTGCGACGGCCTCAAGCGTACTTGCGATGGGCGCGACGCCCATCTTTGTCGACGTGGAACCCGGCAGCCTGAACATCGACCCCAACCGTCTGGAAGAAGCCATCACGCCTCGAACGAAGGCCATCATCCCCGTTCATATTGGTGGTCGACCTGCGGATATGGACGGCGTTTTGAAAGTCGCAAACAAGCGTGGCCTCGCAGTTCTGGAAGACGCTGCACAGGCACATGGTGCCGAGTGGAACGGTCGGCGCGTCGGCGCACTCGGCGATTGCGGAACGTTCAGCTTTCAAGCGAGCAAAAACCTGAACTCCGGCGAGGGCGGAATTGTCCTCTCCAATGACAAGGCTCTGGCCGACAACATCTGGTCAGTGGCAAACGTTGGCCGCCGCCGTGAGGGTGTATGGTACGAACACGCCACTCTTGGCAGCAATTATCGGCTCACGGAGTTTCAAGCAGCCATTCTGCTGGCCCAGATGACTCGCCTGCCCGGGCAGATCGCTCGGCGTTCGGTAGCCGCGGCTGCCCTGAATGAAATGCTCACTCAAATTCCCGGCATCCAAACTTTGGCAACCGATCCCCGAGTCACCGTCAATGCGTGGCACCTCTACTGCTTT
>JBDUAM010000455.1:0-3334 GCA_040004655.1 Chthonomonadales bacterium
CTTCTCGGCATCTGTCTTCAACTCATCAAACTGTACACGGCCCTCCATGTTTGTGATGAGGTCCAGTGCAGCCGGAGTACCTTTTTTGGTGGCCACGATAGGGGCATAGATTCGAGCAGTTGTGCCAGCCAGAAGTGCAGAGGATTGCGCAGTGATTGGTTTCATGTCGGCGAGCATGGAAAGAATTCCATCCGCATCATTGGCTGTTGCATATCCGCCCAAAACCATGGACTGAGCCGTGTATTTGGGCGCAGGCGCAGGATTGGAGATCAGAAATCGCTTTGCTGCTGCCAATGTCTCCGCGGGCTTCTGCGCGCCCGAATATAGTTGTGCAAGTGCAAGGCACTTTGCGGGATCCGTCTTCTCGACGTCCGCATCCTTCAACGCTGCCTCGAACTTTGCTTTGCGTTCCGCAAGGAGCTTTGGGAGATCGACGGTCATCTTGCTGTCGCGAGCCTGCTTAATCCGCTCGGAATACCAGATGTTGATCTCTTTAAGAGCAGCTTCGGGATCGGCTGTTCCCTGAGCAAATCCCTGCTTCGGCGCAAGAAGAATTAATCCCAACGCTGCACATCCAATAAAACTTTTCCACGCCAGTCTCATCTCAGGCTTCTCCAATCGTTAGTGGACTGCAAACTCTTAATATCAATTATGACCACTTATTGGAGAATTGCGTTCTGCTTCCTAAAAATTTGGACGGGAACTTAGTAGTCGATTGATTCTATAATATGGATATCTTTCTCTGGAGAACCCCAAAATGTCCGCTGAACTCGACCTGCCAGTAATCCCCACTCGAATGCTTAAGTGGCAATTTTATGGGGATGGTTACGATAGCCTGCAGGTCGAAGAGGCCGATGTGCCGACCCCCGGTCCGAATGAACTGCTCGTTCGGCAGGACGCTTGCGGACTCTGCTTTTCAGACACCAAAGTGATCTCTCTCGGGGCGAACCATCCACGAATGGCTGGGCGAGATTTGAAGTCCGATCCGGTCACACTTGGGCATGAAGTCTCCTGTACCATCGTGCGAATTGGGGACAAGCTTGCTGGCAAATTCAAGATTGGGCAGCGGTTCATTGTTCAGGCCGACGTCTTCTATCACGGAGTCTCCATGGCGTACGGCTATGCGATCTCCGGTGGACTTGCAGAGTACAGCATCATCCCGGAGAGCATGATCGACGGCGACGAGGGCTGTTATCTCCTCCCCTTGAATCCGCTGGACGGCTATGTCGAGACGGCATTGGTCGAACCGTGGGCTTGTGTTGTCTCCGCCTACAATCAGGCGCATCGTGGCGGAATTAAGAATGGTGGGCGCACGCTCATTCTCCTCGGAGATGGTGCAGCTAATATTCATTTTGATGGACTGTTTTCAGCCGCAGCCCCTGCATCTATCACCATTGTTAGTGAATCCCAGCCGGTTCCGGCGGGTCTTGCCAGCGGTGTCGCGAGCCTGAAGGTCGAAGAGTTCAAGGGCGACGATATCAACTGGATCGACCTTAAGGTGACCTCCGGCGGCGGCGAAGGATTTGACGACATACTGGTCCTCGGCACAATCGATACCGAAACGCTGACCAGTGCCGCGATGACTCTTGCCAATCACGGAATCGCCAATCTCGTGAACTGCACGTTCGATGAGAAGGTCTCGATTGACATCGGTCGCGTTCACTACAACTGGCATTACTACCTCGGCGCGCAAACCGCCAGCCCTCTCGATTCTTATAAGGAGACCCGCACCGCCGACATCCTGCCGGGCGGCCTCTCGTGGTTCATCGGCGCGGGCGGTCCAATGGGGCAGATGCACGTCCAGCGCGCCGTGTTGCACCCATATCCGCCGAAGCTGATTGTCGCGACGGACATCGACGATGAGCGACTGCAGTCCGTGGTCGACAGATTTGGCAAGGATGCTGTTGAACGCGGGATCGAGTTGGTGATCATCAATCCGAACAAGATCACGACGGACGAGTTTAACGCGCGACTGACAGCTCTCTCAAATGGACGCGGTTTCGATGACATTGTCTCTTTGGTACCGGTCGCCGGGCTGATTGAGCACGCGGCTGACTTCCTGGCGAAGGGCGGATGGTTCAACATCTTCGCGGGTGTCGCGCGAGGGACCATGGCCGATCTTGATCTCAACAAGATATCAGAGAACCGGGTGAGGTTCATCGGCAGCAGCGGTAGCAGCATCGCGGACATGCGTGAGACCCTGAGCAAAGTTGAATCGGGCGAATTAAGCACTAACGCCAGCCTCGCCGCCATAGGGGGCATGCGCTCTGCACGAGAAGGTATTCAAGCCGTAAAAGAAGGCAGATTCCCGGGCAAGACGCTCGTCTTCCCGCTCATTCCTGACCTTCCGTTGACTCCACTTGCCGACCTGGAGACCAGCTTCCCAACAGTCTTCGCGAAGCTAAAAGACGGCCAGTTCTGGACTCTCGAAGCAGAAGAAGAGTTTCTTCGGGTCAATGATTTAAAGTTGTAGAACATTGTTTCGCGAGTTCGATTTTTGCCCGTCGACACAATAGAATATCCTTGGGAATGGACGCCGATCTGCTCGCCCTTGTTCTCGCGTTCGACGGGCGGAATTATTCCCACAAACCGGTGTCAGTCGAATTCCTATGCGATTAAGAGGCGGGAGCGGCCCCGCAACGCCCCTACGCGGCCACCGACACAATCTCGACAACCCTCCCCCCACTCCGCATCGACTCTGCGCTTGCACACCCGACCGCGACGCTCATTCTTCCGGCCATTGGCGTGGCTACCGGTTCTTTGCCATCCAGGACCATCTGTACAAAATCTCGACAGAATACCGGCTCGTTCGGTTGGCAGCGTGTCTATCTACAGATACATAGGAGCACATGATGACCTATTCTTAATATTAATAGTGCTTTTTTTGTCATTTTCTTGACTTAACCCTACACACTTGTCACAATGAAGAGTCTCAATGAAAGCGGACACGTGATACCTGCGATTTTTTTGGGCGCCTACAGGGGCATTCCAAGCAAGGACGCTGCCTCATATAGTCTGCTCATCATGGTTGTCGATGTCGATGTCATTTTCAGTCCATTCCAATGAAGGAGATGCTGATGAAGAACGTACGACGTGGTTTTACGCTCATTGAGTTGCTTGTTGTAATCGCAATTATCGCGATCCTCGCCGCAATTTTGTTCCCTGTTTTCGCAAAGGCCCGAGAAGCTGCCCGAAAGGCGACCTGCCTATCCAACCTCAAACAGATCGGTCTGGCTACGCTGATGTATGTCCAAGACTACGATGAGCAATTTCCGTGGCTCATGATGGACGGTCGAAACAACAATAACGCGACTGGCCTCAGCAAAAATATGTC
>JBDUAM010000305.1:0-11241 GCA_040004655.1 Chthonomonadales bacterium
CGCCGCCCACCACGTTCTTCACGATGGCCCGGCTGACGCCGCGAATGTCGACCCCGGGGTGTTCATAGAATCGGGAATCTTCCGTTGCTACAGTGGCATCAATGAGGTTTCGGCCCATATCAGTCAACTTGATGGGTTTGCGGTTCTCTGTGGCAAAGAAGGCCATTACAGAGCCATCAGAGAAGAAGAGTTGAGACCCTTCGGAAGGCTTAAAGCTTCCAATTTCGGCGACGGAAGGGAGTTTGCGCGATTCTTGCACGAAAATCAGCAGAACGTAGACCGCACCGACGGAGAGGGCCGTAAGAATGAAGAGAATGCTTAACGCAACAAGAGTCTTAATCCGTTTTTTGAGCGAACTTTTTGTCCGGCCAGATCGGGTTTGCTTCGTTCTATCAGCGCTGGTAGTGCGAGTTGCCATAGCGAGAGTATAAGCCGGAAACATGCCCCTTGTCAATAAAATCGGAGAATTTGTGAAATTATTACCACAACTATGAAATCAATTTCATCAACGCGTATTTACTGTTCAAGCGCTTTCGGACATTATCGTAACTGACAGACAGGACAGATGGCGCCCTCGTCGTGGTGAATGGCCGTACAGGTTTTGCAGTGCTTCCAGCCATGTTCCAGTCGCCAGTGCCGGATTTTGCGATCTCTAATTACGCGGTTGCGCAAGGACTCTCGCATCTTCTCGTCTTCAACGGATTCCAGTTTGTCGAGGGACATCTGCATCAACATCACTTCATCTTCAGAGAGTTCAATCCGCGCCATTTCGTCTTCATCTGGAAACGCGAGTACTCCAATCTCCTCTTCTTGTTCTTTCGGCTTTTTAGAAAGTCCGGTAGCTTTGAAGACAATGTTGATGATCAGCTTTTCGCCGAGGCGTTCGTTCAATCGCTCAATGAGGATGGGTTTGAGCCCGGTCAACTCTTGTGACCAGACCGAGCTCTTGGTTCGGATGGTCAACGTGCCATTTCGTACACGAACTGGTTGAGTTGAATCGGCTCCAGGGATACCAACCACTTCCGGCCAGTAGACCAGGGCCATGCTCTCTCTCGCCGATGGAAGTTGGCCGAGAGTGTTCTTGATAGTGGCGTCAATTTCTGACAGCCCGAATATCCCAGATCGTTTTCTCATTTCACTTTGGCCAGTCTGCCAGCCGAGACCTGAAATTCGCTGGCACAGTCCAAGGCGCTTTTGGGGAAGGCTCGAGTGTTCGTGCAGGTAATAAAGGTCTGTCCATGCGACTCCACATGCTCCAGTAGGCATTTTCGGCGGGCGTCATCAAGATCGGAGAGGACATCGTCCAGAAGTAGAATGGGAGCCTCGCCTACGTGACTTTCCATCAGACCATATTCTGCGAGCTTGAGCGCCAGCGCGACTGTTCGCTGCTGACCCTGGCTGCCGAATGCACGAGCATCTTTGCCGTTAATGAAGAACTGCAGGTCATCGCGATGGGGCCCGACAATGGTAGTTCCTCGCCGAATCTCTTCTGATTCTACGCCCCGCATGGCCTCGTAAAAAGCATCGGCAAACTTCTCGGGTGATGATCCGCTGGCAACTTCAATGCTCGGGAGATATTTTACTTCCAGACTTTCCGCATTTCCCGTGAGGTATCGGTGTTTCTCGTCGGCCATCGGAGCGATGTTCTCCAGGAAGAACTGTCGCTTCTCCATGAGGGCCGAGCCGATCTGGACCAGTTGATCTGTCCAGGCTTCCAATCCGCTGTTTTTGAAGGGTCGATCTCTGAGTTCTTTGAGAAGTCGATTACGCTGTTCGAGAATCTTCTTATAGCTTGCAAGGTTATAGACGTATTTGGGACTGATCTGGCTCAGTTCGAGGTCGAGGTATCTGCGTCGAAGAGAAGGTTCACCGGAGACTATTCCCAGCTCAACCGATCCAAAGAAAACCGCATTCAGATTTCCAAGAAGATCAATGGCTCGAGGTTTGCGAACGCCGTTGACTTTGATAGCTCGCTTCTCGGTAGTTGAGAGGTGAATTTCAAGCAGCGCCTCGCCATCTCGTTCACGAAAGATGTCTGCACAGATGGATGCGTTGGTGGCTTCCGCAAATTCGGTGTGGTAGATCAGCTCGGATTCTTTACTGGCACGAAGACTCTTGGTGGTTGCCAGCATGAACAATGCTTCAAGAAGGTTGGACTTACCCTGTGCGTTCTGCCCGACCAGAATGTTGATTCGGTTAGAGGGAGTGAAACAGAGCTCCTCATAATTCCGAAATCCCATCAAGCGCAGTTCGGTAACATTCATAGTGGATGGAAAATCGCACGACTCTATAATAGAGTCTCTCTTATTGATTCTAAATAGGCTTATGCCTATTATATCGCGGAAGTTGTGCAGAAGTCTGATCCGCGAAGTCTACTGCAAGAAGTTTTGAACGTGTAGCCACCAATTCCGCCAAATATGCAGCCAATTAAACCGGTGCAAAACTCCATGTGCGCTATTGCTCGTTCGGTTGCGGATGTGCAGAGTTGGCCAAAAAGCGCGCGGTTGAACAGAACTACTGCACCATGTTTTGCACAATCCATTTGAGATTGGTCGGTGCAAAACTTATCGGTCGAGGCGTTGTCGAATCTGCTGCAGGTGACTTGCGAGAATGCGATCATGCGTCACCAGAGAATCGATTTTCACGATAGATCGCTGGACTGTTGTGTGATCTCGCCCGCCAAACATCGTGCCGATCTGCGCCAGGGATAGTCCCGTCAATTCGCGACAGATGTACATGGCGGCGTGTCGGGCCAGGGCGAGCTGTTTGTCCCGCTTCTGGCTCTTCAACAACTCCTGGGTACATCCGAACTGCTCGGCGACAGCAATCTGCACGGCCTCGACGGAGACGGTCTTGTGTCGAGACGATGGCAACGGTTTTTCGATAAAGTAATCGCCAAGGATGTCCTGCGCCAGCTCGATGGAGTGCGGACAGTTCATCACACTGGCATACGCGACAAGGCGATTTAACGCGCCCTCAAGCGCACGTACGTTACTCTGGATGGCGCTGGCGATGTACTCAATCACATGCCGCGGCACGTCCCACTGTTCTTGCTCACATCGCTGAAGAAGGATGGCCTCGCGGATCTCAGGTTCCGGCGGATTGATGTCGGCTATCAAGCCCGACTCAAATCGCGATCTCAGACGCTCTTCCATCGTGCGGAGTTCGCGCGGGCTGCGGTCACTGGTAATGACGATCTGGGCGCCCGACTGGTAGAGCGCGTTGAACGTGTGGAAGAACTCTTCCTTCGTCTGGTCGCGATTGGCTATGAACTGAATATCATCCACCAGCCAAATATCGACGGAGCGAATCAGTCGACGGAATTCCTCGACCCGCTTCTCGCGCAGGGAGGCGACATAGTGCTGGGTAAAGACTTCGCCATCGATCATCGCCACACGAATCTGCGGATTTATCTCTCTCGCAGAATTTGCGATGGCCTGCAGCAGATGTGATTTCCCGAGTCCGGAGGACCCATAGATAAACAGAGGATTGTACGTCTTGCCGGGTGACTGCGCGACGGCGACCGCACCGGCATGTGCTAGCCTGTTGCTGCGCGCGGTGAGGTAGTTGTCAAAAGTATATTTTTCGCTGATCGGCAGACTGGGGATCAGATCCATTCGCGGTTTGGTCGGCTTGCGAGTGGCGGCAGGAGCCTCCACTTTCGGGACCAGATCTTCCAGGAGGGCGGGAGTCTCTTCCATTGCAATTCGTATAAATTGCACCGTCAGTGGTCCGCCAAGTTGCTCCTCGAGGGCCGTCTGGATGGGAATGAGATATCGCTTTAGCCAGTCCCGAGCAAATGCGGTCGCCACGCCGAGCTTAACCACTCCATCTTCAAACGAAAGGGGGCGAATAGGACGTATATAACTTTCGAAGGTGAGTTTACTTACCTGACCCGTCAGCGTGCGAAGCGTGCCTTCCCATGCTCTACGCAGGGTGACGGTACGCGAATCTTCGCCAAGTTGTAGCTGATCGCCAGACATGAGTGAACCTTAAAGTGTAAATCGAAGCGACTGGGCGAAACCGGAAAGGCTGTATATCGAGGACAGATTGTGGCGGGTCAAGGGTCGATTATAGCACCTGACGCAGGGGTTAACAATGCCGAATTTTGTCGCACTAAATTGGAAATTCTGGTGCAGTCGAATCAACTACTTGTGAAATCGATTTCACGTCTGAAAAATCAATTTCATTAAATATGCACCGAATCGATCGATTCAGGTTGACTTACGGGTGGCGCAGGAGTATAGTACCAAAACAGGGTTTGGTGTCACGAACTCGGTTTAGGACTGTCTGTAAGTACGCTCGATTGAGCAAGCAAGAGTAGTAATCTGGAGGACGTTTTGGCGGAAGATGAGTTAGAAGAACATCATATTGAGCAGGTTGGGGCGCCCTCCACCCCCAGATTCAGCAGTGAACTTGGCATCAAAAAAGGTCTTACGCGCTGGCAAAAGTTTGGCCGTGCGTTTGGAACTTTGGCTTGCATCGGCAGTGTTGGTGTGGGATTTGTCTTCGGTACCTTCTTCTGGCAGAGCGGAACCTTTCGTAATCTGATTCTCGGCCACGGTTTCTCCGCCGGATTCAATTTCATCACCAAAGGCGATGCTACCGCCGACTGGATGCCAGATCGACAATTCCGCGACCGTACCTCCATGAACGTGCTCATCCTCGGGTGCGACCACGACTATGACAACAAAGATCAGATTGTAAGAAACACATGGGGTCGCAGCGATTCCATCATGCTGGCCCGGTTTGACTTTATCGGCAAGCGGGTGGATGCTATCACCATTCCCCGCGATACTGCCGTCCACATTCCCGGATACCGAACCTATCACAAAATCAACGCCGCGCACAGCTACGGCGGGCCCACTTTAACGGCAGAGACCATTGAACAGACCTTCGGCGTGAAAGTGGATGCGGTCGTGGAGATCAATTTCGAGGGGTTCCAGCAGATTGTAGACACTATCGGCGGAATTGATGTGAAGGTAGACAAGAAGCTGGATTACGACGACAACTGGGGCAACCTGCACATCCATCTTTTGCCCGGCGAGCAGCACATGGACGGGTACAAGGCGATGGGGTACGTTCGCGTTCGGCATTCAGACAGTGACGAGATGCGATCCAAGCGACAGCACAATTTCATTGAAGCTATGCGCACAAAGATTAAGTCGCCAGGCACGTTTACTTCTCTGCCTGCGGCGGTGGATAGGTTATCCGACAACCTTAAGCACTATGAGTTGAGTCAAGATCAGATGTTTACGTTGGTGAACTTTGCGCGTACTCTGCCGAAGGAATCCATCAACATCGAAACCCTACCTTCATTTGAAGGCAAGAGTTATGTCACGCTGGACAATGTGAAAAGCGCGAAGGTGATCGAGCGGATATTCTTCCCCAACA
Organism: Chthonomonadales bacterium; assembly: GCA_040004655.1. Lineage (GTDB taxonomy): Bacteria > Armatimonadota > Chthonomonadetes > Chthonomonadales > CAJBBX01 > JBDUAM01. The sequence goes on from JBDUAM010000305.1 coordinate 5,395, forward strand.
CGCAGACGGCGTTGAACATCAACACGCCAGACCCCGAGGGAATGCGAGATGGCGGTCGACCCATAAAGCGTCGCCGAAGACGCGCAGCTGAGCCAGCGTCTCTAAAAACAGGTGGAACTAAGACGAACAAAGCGCCAGTTGATGGGCCTCCAACCGACACGTCCAAGCCGCCGGTGGACACCATGCCACCCCCACCGGACAATGGGCCCATTGTCCCACCAACAGATGCAGGCACCAGGCCAGGATAACTCCTGGCTTTTCTTATTCCGCCTAAAACCCCTCGACTCGCTCTTTGATAGCCGATAAGAACTTCGCTGCACCGATTCCGTTGGCTATGCGGTGGTCGAACGTGAAGACCATTTTTGCTACCCGCACAAACTCGAACCCACTTTCGGCTTTTGGCACGGCCTCATCAAACGGCGCACCAATGAACAGCGTTCCCGCGGAGGGCGCAACCACCACCGGAATTCCCCACCGAATACCCGCAGACGACATATTGGTAAGGGAAATTTGCATCGCCTCGGTCGTCTGGTCTTCGCCGTCTCTTGCTCTCGCGATTGCAGCTTGAGCCGTCGTCACGAATTCGTCGTAAGCCAGGGCGTCGGAGTTGACGATCCGAGCCATCAACAGTTCATCGCCGGGTCGAGCAACGGCAATTCCCAGATGCAGGTGGTCATACTGTCGCAGCGTGCTATCGTTGGTGAGCGCTGCACGAAAGCGGGGGAATTCCTTCGAAGCCTGCGCCACGCACCACGCGAAAAGCACAAACGCCGAAGGCGCCGTCTCTCCCTGCTGGGATTTCAACTCCGCTCGACGTTTGGTGATGGGTCCCCAGTTGAGCTGTAATTCCATGGTCGCCGGAATGACGGTCTGCGCCGACCGGTGTAGGCGGAAGTTGAGAGTCTTCTGTCGACCTCCCAGCGCCCCTTCCGAGTAAGTCTCCCCAGCCGATCCTTTGCCACTCTTTGGTTCTGCCGAAACGGGACCCTTTCCAGCTAAGAATGCGTCGATATCTTCCGGAAGAAGTTTCTTGTCGGATGATCGAGCAAGCTGGGAAAGTTGGTCGTCGGTCATGCCCTTCGACTTTGCGTAGGTGTGTGTTCGCGGCGGGACAAGTCCGGCGCGAATGGGACCATCCATTGCAGGGACATCGGAGAGCAGTGACTGAAGGCTTCGCGGATAGGGCGCGGTGGCTGCGGGAGCAGGAGCATCGTGGGAGGAGGTGGGTGGAGCAACTCCAGCGCTGGACCGAATGACGCCGATCACTGCGCCGATCTCCAGCACGTCATCTTCTTTTGCGCTCCAACTTACCAGCGTGCCAGCCGTTGGCGATTCAATCTCCATGACGGCCTTGTCCGTCTCCATCTCATAGATCGTTTCGTCCTGCTGGACGGAGTCGCCGGGCTGTTTGAGGAAGCGGACAATTCTTGCCTCCTGGAGACCTTCGCCGAGCTGCGGAATGCGAATCTCTACATCAGCGGACACTGTTGCTGGGGACGCAGTCAACTCAGGGGTAACCGTGGGTTTGGGAGCGGACGCGGCGGCCCCGGAACCGACCTCGATATGCCCGATGGTCGCGCCGATGGGAAGGATGTCGTCGACTGCTGCTGTCCATGCGCCAAGCACGCCTTCCGCAGGAGATTCGATCTCCATGACGGCTTTATCCGTCTCCATCTCATAGATCGGCTCGTCGCGCTTGACATGGTCGCCCGGCTGCTTGAGAAACTGCACAAGCCGGGCCTCTTGAAGTCCCTCGCCGAGTTGTGGAATCTTTATTTCGATCTGGCTCATGCTGAATTGCGCTCACTTTCGTGCCGTTGAGTCTTCATCACTGCATGACCGTGTGGATGGCGTCCATCACCTGATCCAGGTTCGGCAGAACGGTGTATTCCAGCGTGGGGCAGTAGGGCACGTGCGTATCCATTCGCGCCACAAGCTGCGGGGCGGAGATGAGCTGATTCCAGTTCTCCACGCGCGCCGTCATCTCAGAGACAACTGACTGCCCGAACCCACCTGTTCGACTGTCTTCGTGCAGCACCACCAGTCGACCGGTTTTGGCCAGCGATTTGCCAATTCCTTCGTAATCACAGGGCGTGATGGACCGAAGATCGACAATTTCGATGGAGATTCCCTCAGCATCGGCGCGAATGGCGGCTTCGTCGGCGAGTTCGGTTCCGTTACCCCAGGTTACCAGCGTAACGTCAGTTCCTTCCCGCCGAATGGCGATCTTACCCAGCGGAACCGCCGGGAAGGCATCGGTCACGGTGACGCGCTTGCGGAAGATGTGTTTTGGTACGAGGACGAGCGTGGGGTCGTTGCCCTGAATGGCGGTCCAGAGCATGCCCGCGGCATCCTCGGGAGTGCTGGGGATGCAGACTCGAACGCCATGAATGTGGGACCAGGTGCCCTCGTTGCTCTGACTGTGCCAGAGGCTGCCGCCCGGAAGATAGGCGCCGCATGGAGCGATGAGCACCATGGGGCAGCTCCATTCGCCCACCGATCTCCACCGCAGAGAGGCGACCTGTGTCATCAACTGGTTCATGCCGGGCGATAGAAAGTCGATGAACTGTAGCTCAAATACAGGTCGAAAGCCCGATGCCGAAAGTCCCACCGCCGCCCCGATAATGGTGGCTTCGGCAAGCGGCGCGTTGAATACGCGATTCGGGAAGTCGGAGCTGAGTCCTTTGGTGAGTCCAAAGACTCCGCCCTTGGGATCCTCGATGTCCTCGCCCATCATGATCACTTTTGGGTCAGATTTGAGCGCGGCGCGCAAGGTCTCGTTAATGGCGGAGACCATGGTCATGGTTTCGGCGGGCTTGACGGGTGGCGCTTCCACAAGGTCGGGTTCTTCGCTGTATAGCTCCTCCATCACGTCGCGCGGTTCCACTTCCAGAGCGGCTTCCGCGGTCAGGTATTCGTTCTCCACCTGAATAGAGATCTCCAGTTGGATACGCTTCCATTCCTCTTCGGTGATCTCGCCGGCGTCAATCAACTGCTGCGCCATGATCGGAATGGGATCGCGTAAGTTCATCGCCGCGATGTCTTCCGCAGTTCGGTAAACGCGATGATCATCCGAAGAAGTGTGGGAGGAGAGCCGATCCATTTCGCACCAGAGGACCGTGGGTCCACCGCCGTTTCGGGCCTTGGCAACGGCCGTCTGGCCCTTGGTGAATAACTCGTAAGGGTCACGCGCGTTGACAAAGACCACATGATCAGGGTGAAAGATGTTCAGTCGATACGGGTTGTGGGCAGCGGTGGGAGTACTGATTCCGTAAAGATTGTCCTCAACCACAAAGATGACCGGCAGATTCTCCTGGATGGCAAAAGCTACGGCCTCGTAGTATTCGCCCTGACGGGTAGATGCATCACCGACGGTGGTGATGACGACGTTCGGTTTGTTCTCCAGCTTAAACCCGAACGCGACGCCCGTAGCGGGCAGACACTGGGACGCGGTGGGCGTAGCGACCGAAAAGATGTTCAGCTCTCGACTGCTGTAGTGCCCCGGCATGTGCCTGCCGCCGCTGCTCGATTCGCGTTTGGCGAAGTAGGCCAGCGCGAGGTCGTAGTTGGAGAGTCCGCGGGAGAGGCAGAGAGCGCGATCTCTGTAATATGGAAAGATGTAGTCGTCTTTTTCGAGCAAATATCCCAGCGCGGCGAGCGGTTCGTGTCCCATTCCAGAGACCTGGAACCAACCGCGACTCTGCCGAAGAAGAATGCCTTCCCGGCGGTCGCCTTCTCGCGATAGCTGCATTAGTTTTAAGCATTCAAGGGCTGGTAGAGTCTGCATAGTTTTATCTTGAGTTGGCGCCATTGCCATTCTATTTCACCTTTAAGTTTGTGGTTAGGTTTTGTGGGTGCAAAATGGGATTAACCCGAGGGACATTATTCGCGAAATGAGAGGTCTGAGTCAATATACGCGGGATATCGCAGTCGCTTTTTCAAAACCCCAGTTAGCAATGGCAAGACGAAAGCTGAAATTCAAAAGTACATTTTAATATTTTCATCAATAAGCGCATCATAATTTCCAAATTCAGGCGACGGAATAATGTTGTCTTCAAGACTAAACATTAGCAATTTTTCGACCTTCTTCTTAGATCTGTGATTATATGTAGTGACAATGCATGTTTGTTTTTTGCTATCATAGATGTTGCAGGTAGTTTTAATGAACACATGGTTTCCTGGGGCCATTTCAAACTTGGAAGTAGTCTTTCTAAACAGATTGCCATCTTTCAGTCTTTGATATGTGGCACTCAGCCACACATTTCCATAGCCATCAAATCTCTGAGAAACCGCAATTTCAGTGTTGATAAGTACATACCAAAGTGGTTTTTCCTTTGTGCCAAATTGTGCTTCATACTGTTCTCCGGTCGCATGTGCTTTCCGTGCCCGCTCCTCCGACCAATATTCTGAGAGAGAACTAGTCCAGGTTCCCAACCGAAATCCATAATGCATTTCATCCATTATCGGCATCCTTTCTCTTCACGCATTTCAATGTCCACGGCTGGGCACGTTACAATTACTCTCTCTGTCTCTAAACTTATGGGCAAACGTAACGCAATGGAGCGCGGGCGTCCCCGTCCGCACAGGGAAAGTATCGACACGAGCACAGAGCTTCCCATTGCGCCCGGGGACGGGCGCGCTCCAACTGCATATTCGTTTGACATCGTTGTAGCATTACTTTGACCTCTTAGAGAAAGTAAGTTTGAGATCGTGTCATCGACTGACAGATTCAAGCAGTTCAATACATTCCACTCTTTTCAAAGCTCTTGCTCGATCAATTGGCCGACGTCCGTATGTATCGACCAAGTCTGTATCTGCACCATTGTTCAGCAGTAATTTCACCTTTTCAATGTTGCCGTTACGCGCGGACCAGTGCAAGGCCGTAGTTCCGTACATGTCTTGAGCATTTATGTTTGCCCCCAGGCTCAAAACTAGCTTGACACAGTCAATTTGCCCATAGCGAGCGGCCATCAATAGTGGGGTTTCATTCTTGGAGTTGGGTATGTCCATTGGCACTCCTCGCTTCCCCATAAATTCTATAACAGCATCTCTTCCCTCCTCTGCTGCCACATTCAAAACATGTCCATTTATTTCGATCAACTTGGTGTTTTCACGAACAAGATCAAGGAGTTTGTGCAGCAGTGTTATTCGACCGATTCGTGCTGAATGGTAAATTGCAATCTCCAGACGATGCCCCGATTTATCCACAGCGATATAGTCCAATATTAATTGATCGTTTGGCTCGTGATCTACTAAATACCAACATTTTGTTGAAATCACTTCAATTACACCCTCCTACAGGTGTTGAATGTTCGTTAGTGGCGAAACATAACTGCTTCTCGTGCAATGCGCTCGAAAATAGTGAATGAATTAAGTATACGGGCAATTGCCGATAGATTGCATACACATTAGATTTGGTGGCAGATCCTTCGCTCTGGCTCAGGATGACGCGCAGCAAATACCCAACCCAATTCCCCACGACCCTGCGAACTTCAACGAATTGAAGCATAATAAAATAGTTAGATACGGTGGTCGGTGCGGACCTCATTTGTTGGGAAGGGTCTGTGCCAGGCGGAGGAATTCAGTTGAGCCCCATTTTGCACAAAACTTCTATTCGCAACGGCCTTCTCGGGCTGGCGATTACGCTCCCGCTTTTCTCTTTTGCTGGCCTTGCCCAGACGAAAAAACCTCTGCCCAGGGTGGATTTTAACCGCGACATTCGACCCATTCTCTCGGAGAACTGCTTTGTCTGCCACGGCATGGACGCTGGCAAGCGCATGGCGAACCTCCGGCTGGACGACCGAAACGCAGCGCTCACCCGCGCCATCGTGCCCGGCAAACCCGACC
>JBDUAM010000236.1:0-3319 GCA_040004655.1 Chthonomonadales bacterium
AACTTATTAGGCGATTTGCGGGTGTGTGCCCCCTACCGGGCAGCCACTTACAGAGGGATCGTTTGTACACATCTGTAACCATTTCGGAATTTACGTGTCACATGTGCAACATGAAGAGAAGGTTCCGATGAAACGAGTTTGGAAGCACAGAATTACTTGTCTCGTAACCACCCAGATTATTTGCCTAGGTTTGGTGGCGCAGTCGCCGCTGCCGGCCTCTTCCTTACCTAAACCACAGGCAATTTTGGTAGAACTTTTTACCTCGGAGGGATGTTCCAGTTGTCCGCCGGCCGACACGCTGCTGCGGGAGATTAATGACACGCGAAGCGACTCTGGTCAGTTGATTATTGGAATAAGCGAACACGTCACCTACTGGAACTCTCTTGGATGGACCGATCCGTTCTCCTCTCCTCTCTTCACGGAGCGGCAGAAGGCGTATGGAGAAAGGTTCGCCCTGAACAGCGTCTATACACCACAAATGGTTGTGAACGGCGCGGAACAGATTGTTGGAAGCGACCGGGACGCACTGGCACGCGCCTTGAAGAAAGAGCTTGCTAGGCCAGCGCAGGTAGCCGTGCATATCCTCTCGACGCGAGTGATCGGCGGGGTGTTAGTGGTTAAATTCTCCCTGGTCGATGCAATCCCTAATATAAAGGGCGATATAGTTGCGGTTCTGGCCGACGACATCGATCAGTCGAGCGTACTGCACGGCGAGAACTCTGGGAGGGTCCTTTCGCACGTTGCCGTAGCCCGTTCCCTAAACCGCATTGCGATGGCGCAGCCGTTGGTCGCGCAGGAGATTCGTCTTCCGCTTCCCCAGTCGTTTCAGACTTCGCACAGGCACCATCTGATTCTGTTTGCGCAGGCACCGTCACATGGACTTGTATTGGGCGTCGATACCAGCCCGCTCTCTCAGTTTGACTGAGTGCGGCGGTAGGTGCAACGCTTGCCACACCGCCCGACGCAGTCAAGCAGGTCGATCGTCAAACACCGTTTGCGGCCTCTGGTGTGCATACTGTTTCTCTCTGGAGTCGCAACGGCCCAACCCAAGGATGAAAGACGAGCCTCAACAATTGTGTTCTCCGAGTCAATCCACAGTGGCGATGCTTTGATACAGGTCGACTTCGGTGATGGGGTATTCGATTTGCCGCAAAGCCTTATCGTTCAACGCATACAAAATGTTGCGGACGCTGTAGCCGATTTTTATGAGCGTTTTCCTGTGTCTAAAACCCAGATCCTCTTGCTTCCAGTCTAGGCCGTCATGGAATCTTACAAGGGACAACGTGGGGTAGCCGGGATAGCTTCTCAGCGTTCCTGCGAATCCGTATCGGTGGCGTAACCTCGGCCCAAGAGTTCGTAGATGGCTGGATCTTGACATACGAACTCGTCCACACTGCAATGGCCTCCATACCAGATGACCAGCGTTGGTTGGAAGAGGGGCTCGCGAGATATGTTGAGCCATTTATTCGCCTGAAAGCTGGCGAAATATCCGCAGAGACTACATGAGCCGGCATGGTGCGCGGCATGCCGAACGGCGAACCCGAGGCTCACAATATAGGTCAGAATCATGCCCACACGTGGGGTCGCACCTATTGGGGCGGCGCATTATTTTCGCCGCGAGACACAGAACCGCTTGGGGCTTCCGGATGCGCTGCGGGTCATCGTTCCAGCGCGGGCTACGATCGATACGGAAACGCCTCCCGCCAAGGTTCTTGCCATAGGAGACGGTGCTACAAAGACCCACGTTCTGGAAGAGCTATATCCCAGTGGGGTGAGACGCCAGTGGCCGTGAACCTCCCCGATTTGTGGAAAAAGCTTGGAGTCCAATCCTCTGGCCAGATTGTTGCTTTTAATCCAAAAGCTCCCCTTGCCCCTGTGCGTGAGGCCATCACTCATTCTGCTACTTCCAGATCAACAGTAGAGTGATTGTTTCAATTTGCGTTGGCGGAGAATTTCAGATTTCACAAATAACTTTGTAACCAATTGCTGATTCGCTCCTCCAACTAGCAGCATAGATGTTTACTAAGCGGTTTTGATGATTCCTTAATCTGACTCAACGAGCCACTTCGTTATCTTTATGCAACATCTTTATATGCAGTAATCCTTCAACGTCCTGCGTACGTTGTACGCGGCCCAACCATAGAAAGGCTCATCTCCATGAAGAACTCTACAAAGTCTCTCGCTCTGGCCGCGGCGTTCGCTGGCCTTCTCGGTGGTACCACGGTTCGCGTCAATGCGCAGCCAGTCTCGCAAAATAGCATGGCACAAGTCGGCGTATTGGCCACGCAGGACACTCCGGTTGCCAAGCACGCCTGCAAGGGCAAGAACGATTGCAAGGGCCAGGGCGGCGGCGACGCTAAGCAGGCTGGCAAAAACAGCTGTAAGGGCAAGGGCGCTTGCGCTACCGATGGCTCCAAGGGCTAGTCTTGACTCTTCTTTGTTTTAAGGAGGCTTGAAGCTATTCAAGCCTCCTTTCCCCCGTTGACCGTTTCTTTTAACTTGTTTAAGGAGAGCCAAATGCCGGCAAATCGATTCAACGGATTTACCGATTATGGGGTTGGCATTGGTCTTCGCGTTCCACACTACGATCACATCTTCGCCGAGAAACCGGTTGTCGATTGGTTTGAGATTATCTCAGAAAATTACATGGTTGATGGTGGCAGCCCTCTGAAGGCGCTCGATCAGATCCTCGATCAGTACAGTGTCGTCCAACATGGCGTGTCCATGTACTTCGGTTCGGCGCAACCTATAAATCGCGAGCACCTGAAACGGCTAAAGACTCTTACGAAACGCACCAAGACGCCTTGGCTCACTGACCACCTCTGCTGGGGCAGCGTGGACGGTCGTTACACCCATGACCTACTTCCTTTGCCCTATACCTGGGAAGCTGTAGAAACAACTGCGAAGCGCATCCGCGAAGTACAAGACTTTCTTGAAATTCCAATTGCCGTCGAAAATGTAAGCAGCTATGCGGAGTTCCACGAATCGCAGATGACCGAATGGGAGTTTCTGAACGAAGTGGTTCACAAGGCCGATTGCGGCATCCTGCTCGATGTCAACAACATTTACGTCTCCTCTGAGAATCACGGTTTCGATCCTATGGCGTATATCAACGCCGTCGCAGCGGAACGGGTGGCACAGATCCATGTTGCGGGTCACTCTAAATTTGAGAAGTACACACTTGATACCCACGATCATCCCGTGCTTGACCCCGTGTGGAAGATGTACGCGCGCGCCATCGAACGGGTAGGACCTACTGCCACCCTGCTGGAATGGGACGACAACATCCCTTCGTTCGATGAGGTTCATCACGAAGCCC
>JBDUAM010000067.1:0-11187 GCA_040004655.1 Chthonomonadales bacterium
AATGGGTTTTTTGAGGTCTGAATGGGTGATAGGGGGAATGGGAGAGTGGGCGACCGGCTTACGTTCCGGTGAAGTATAATTATCACCAAGGAGCAATCTCAATGTTTGAACAATCGAGTGTTGTAGCCATCTACAAAGACGTTCTGGGAGGCGTGCCAGTTTTTGTGAAGACGCGTGTCCCAGCCAAAACCCTGCTGGACTACATTCGTACGGGGCATTCAGTTGACGAATTTCTTGATGATTTTCCAACGGTATCTCGCCAGCAGGTTGAGCTTGTTCTTAGATCAATTCAAGAGTAACTTTGTCGACACACGTTGTCAGTTCAATGAACGACCTCATTCCACATGACTTTGCCGCCTCTCACCGGACGGATTACGTAACCGTTCGGGAATTCTTTGCTTACCGCCACAGCGTGGGCAAGGTATTTGCCGTCGCGAGACCACGATGGATGGAAATAGAATCCATCTGGAGACTTTTGAATTACTTCACCCGACGCGCCATTTACAATGGCTATTTCACACTCCCTGCTTTTCGTCAATAAATCCAAGGCAATCACGCCATTCGGGCTGACGTCGAATGTCGCAAATACTTCTGATGTACTGAACAATTTGGTCAGTTTCTTACTTTCAACATCATACCGAAACAGCTCCGACTTGCCCGGATTTTCAGCGAGGAAATAAATCACATCTTTCGTCCTGGACCAACAATAATCCAATACGTTGTTCTTGTCACCCGGCAAGATTTTGATGGGCTGACCGCTTTTGCTAAAGAGCCTCAACTTCCTTGGCTTCGACTTGGGTTCAATGGCAGCTATGTACTTGCCCGAAGTGGACGTAATGGCAGATGCAATCACTACATCGGACGAGAAAATAACCTTCGAGCCTCCGGTCAAAGCGTCTATTGCACTAATAGTGCATGGCATGACATTCGTGGATGTGAACAAGATGCAGTGGGCCGCAGAAAATGAGTCGTGAATGGACAAATATTCCCTGGCTCCCGATGTTTCCAACTTAATCACGTCTGTATCTGTGGTACTGATACTTGCGATTGACATTCTCTTTTTTTCTGCGTGTGAAAAGTACAGTCTGGAATCATCGGGAGCGAAATGGGCCAAGACGTCAAAGGTGCCTGGAGTCATGGCTACTGCTTTTCCACCTGGGACCGTGCATAAGGTAATCCATCTTTTTTCGTTTCTCGAATTGACGGTCGCGCCATTCTCAACTGCAATGAGCTTCCCGCTTCGACTCCACGTAATCAGCGCGTGATAACTATTCTGCTCAATGCCGACTGGCAATTTACCGCTTTTCTGGGCTTCAGCAATGATGTCTCTGACCGTTGGTACTACTTCCGTAGGCACTGTTTGTGGCCGATGATGACAGCCTATTAGGGCAAGGAGAGACAACCCAAAAACCAGGCGTGTTTTCAACCAATTTGCCCCCAAAGAATTGCCTCCGGACCCCCTCAACGATACAAGATCGGATTCTTCTTCCAGTCGTTGTTCTTGTCAAACCCCAGTTGCAACACCCTCGGACGCCGCTCCCGTAGGCAGACCGATTCCAGCCCGATGAGGTAGCCCTGCGAGGCCGGGTTCTTGCCGACGCACTCCAGCCGCAGCGTGTACTTGCCCGGGTCCGGCCAGAAGTCGAGCAGGTGGACCTCTTCGTTCGCGACTTCCTTATTATAGAGGTCGATCACGCCGCCAACCTTGATGCCGTTTAGATACGCTTGATATTTACCGAAGTCGTAGGACTTCGTGGCGTTGATCACCAGTCGAAGCGGTTCCTTTTTGGTGACTTCAAGTGGGATTTCTAACCAGGCGTTGGCCTCTTTTTGCGGCATGTAGAGGAGTTGCGGTTTGTCGTAGAGATCGAGTTGTTGGGTGGTGATACCGCCGTCGCCGTGGTACTGGTTTGCGGTGAAGTCTCGGGCGAATGCCTGCACGCGCTCGAGGCTCGGCAGGTTTCGAGCCTTGGCATCGGGAGCGCGAGCGGTGAAGGTCGGATTGCCGGTCTGGTACCAGAACGCGACGCTGGAGAAGTCGTCCTCCCGCTCATTCCAGCTATTGGTGACGTGATCCGTGTTCTCATCAGGCGACACCCAACCGAAATGCTCGAAGGTCACCTTGATGCCCTTGCTAAAGACCAGCGGATCGTTCACGTGCCAGCGGAAGGCGGCCGTATGCCCTCCAACGATTCCCCATTGATCGAAATAAGACGTGCCGAAGTAGGGCGTCATGTTCTTCTTGAGACCCCAGGCGGCGAGGAAATAATCCTCCGTGCCGGTGCCCCAGATGGATGGCTTCTCCTCGTTGTCGATGTAGATCTTTTCGTCGCCCTCACCGAACCACATGGGGCTGCGCGTGCGGACGGCCAGAACCGTGCCGACATAGTGGCCCTTGCCTTTCGTGTCGAGCAGAACGTAATCCTTGCCATGCTCTACCGGATACTCCTGGCGATACTGCGCGTAAAAGTAGGGCGTGTCCTTCGGGAGGGAGTCCTTCTTGATCCAATCGACGTTGTAGTAGAGGAGGTTGATATCCTTATCACTCTGATTGACGATCTCGACTCTCGCCGATTTGCGGAATGGCATGCGCCAGAAACAGTTGTAAGCGTCGCCATCATCCAGAATGACGGGCATGCTGATCACTTCGGATCGCTTGCCAAAGCAGCTTGCGAAGAAGTCCCCGATGGGCGCCTCGACAGCTGGTTTGGGATTATCATCCCAGTAGATTCGCAGCAGCATCTCCAGATGATTCGCCGATCCGTTCTTCGCCCACTCTTGCGGCTCGGGACCCAGAAATGTGAGCCACAGGTGCGTGATCACACCCGGCCCCTTGACGTTCATTAACGTGTGCGTTTTGCCGGCTGCCACCCGAAAATTGTCGCTGTTGCTGTGCTCTTTGAGGTCGCCGGTGGGGTCGGCATTGGGATCATACTTGCCGTCTTTACCCATGCGGAAGGTGGTCGAAGCCCGCATGGATCGACCGGATTGAGCCTTCGCCAGCCCAGCCAGCGGACCAGCGTCATCTTGCGCAAAAGCGGGCAAGCACGAGGCAACCAGCAGGGCAGCAAACACAGAGATTCGACGAGTGATCAACATTGAAATGACTCCAGAGATTGATAGGGGTAAGATGGTAAAAGTAGTGTTCGGTCCGAGGTGGGGATTGTCCTTCGTTTACCATTTTGAACTCCCTGACGTGCCATTCCCCTTTTGACCTTCCCTATTATTATTTCCGACAAACGTCAATCCAACGTTGCAGGAGAAAAGAATAGTCTTATCGAATTGCTCGGTTGCAAGCAAACGATTTTCTGGTTACAGTAACGACGTTCTCATGTGAGAGAAAGGTCAAGAATTAAATGAGTGGATCAACAGGCACTGGTAACGCAGTTCCGCAGGGTGTACCTGTATCTAACGCGGGTGGCCAACTTACCGTAAATCCAACGTCAACGTACTCAACGACGTCGCCAGGGTCATTGACAATCCGCTTTACCGTCAATGACGAGGCATCCCCCGCATTTCAAATCCAAAATACCAATGGTGATAATCTCACAAGCGCACCTGTATCAAGTTACACCTTCAACCCGACCGTAAATGACGCCGTTGCCAAGACTACGTCTGACACGTTCGTGTTGGTGCAGAATCAGGCTCTGGGGGCTAGTACAACCGTAATGATCTATCTAAAAGGCACTCTCCAGACAGAAGTCGAGTCTTCATTAACCGTTTAGGTTGTTGGTCACGACTTATCTGACAACGCCGACCGCACCTCGCGGCCGGCGTTGTTCTTAACACGGTAAGTACAAATCGGAATCACTGTGATCAATTTCGCAACAAATGGCCGCCTGTTTCCAATTCCAAAGTGTCATAATCCAGTTAATTGTCCGTAACACTTCAATCGAATTTCCGCCTTTCCAGAACAAGATAATAACTGGTCCAAGTATACGCAATACGTTCAGGGGCAAACATGTCAGAGCGTCCAACCGGGGCAGTGGCTTTCCTATTTTCCGATATCGCAGGCAGCACGCGGGCTTTCGAGCACGATCACGATGCCATGCTCCGCTCGTTGGAAGTGCATGATCGCTTGATGGCGCAAGTCATGTCCGCCAATGATGGCTTCGTCTTCAAGACTATGGGGGACGCCTTTCTGGTCGCCTTCCCGGATGTTGACCGAGCGCTGAACGCCGCCATTTCTGCCCAACTCGCCCTTTCCGAATTCAATTGGGCAGGCGCTGGCGGACATGCAGTTCAGGTTCGAATGGCTATCCATTTTGGAGATTCCCAGCTCCGGAACAATGACTATTTTGGTGTCGCCCTGGCGCGAACCGACAGAATCCTGAAGATCGCACACGGCGGTCAGATTCTTCTCTCTGAATCATTCCATTCCCAACTCGCGGGGAAATTGCCAGAGAATGTCGCACTGGTGGATATGAAGTACCATCGCCTGCGCGACCTAAATCGTCCGGAACACATCTATCAGGCGACCCACGCCAATCTCCCGGATGAGTTTCCACCGCTCCATTCGCTGGACGTCATCCCGAATAACCTGCCAGAGCAGTTGACTTCCTTCGTAGGTCGCAAAGGCCAGATCGCCGAAGTGGCCGAACTGGTGAAAACACATCGGCTGACCACCCTGATGGGTTCTGGTGGCTGTGGAAAAACTCGCCTTGCACTGCAAGTTGCGGCGGATCTGATGGACGATTTTCAGGATGGCGTCTGGTTTGTAGAAATGGCGCCCCTGACCGAAGAAGCACCTGTAATACAGGCGATTGCGCGAGTGTTTGGGGTCAGTGAACTGGCAGGCAAGGATTATCTTGACACGATCATGGACCAGATAAAAGGGAAGAAATGCCTGCTGATTCTGGATAACTGTGAGCACATCCTTGAAGTAGCTCAGAGAGCAACAGATCGGCTGTTAAGGGCCTGCCCTGACCTGAAGATTCTGGCGACTTCTCGCGAACCACTGAGCATCGGCGGCGAACAGCAGTGGCGAATCCCGTCGCTCACATTTCCAAATATAGACCAAACGTCTTGCACAGTGTTGGATCTCGATTGGGCCATGAATTTTGAAGCGGTGAGACTGTTCATTGAGCGCGCCCAGCTAATCAACCCCAAAGTGGAACTGGGCCTAGAAGACCTGAAAGCCATCGCCGGCATCTGCGATAAGCTGGACGGAATTCCGCTTGCCCTTGAGCTTGCCGCCGCGACAGTTGATTACCTTGCTCCCACCCAGATTCTCGTTCGCCTGCAAGACTTTTTCAAGCTCTTGAATCGAGGCAGCCGCACCGCGATGGAGCGACATCAAACTCTGCTGGGGGCCATTCTTTGGAGTTACAATTTGCTCGATTCTGCGGAGCAGATTTTACTTAGGCGCGTATCCGTTTTTCAAAATGGATGGTCGCTGGAGGCTGTAGAACAGGTCTGCGTGGATGACAATCTACAGGAATTCGATGCCCTTCCCGCACTTGGCATGCTGGTGAAGAAGAGCCTGGTTATTCGCGAAACGGGGACATCTGGTCAGGCGAGGTATCGCTTGCTTGAGTCGGTAAGGCAGTTCGGTCGCGGAAAGTTGAGAGAAGAGAACGAACTTACTGATTTCCTGGATCGGCACAGGGATTTCATTGTGGCATTGGTATCGGAAGTTGAGCCGCACCTGCGCACTGTTGATCAAAAGAAATACCTCGATTTGTTGGAAGAAGAGCATGACAACATTCGCGCTGCTCTGGCTCATTCGACCATCGTGGAGGAGCGTGCTCAGATTGCTGCGAATGTCTTTCTACTCTGGATGAACCGGGGTTACCTCTCCGAAGGGCGCAAGTGGTTCGAGGGCGTGATATCGCGGTCATCTCCCATTCCCGACACAATTCTCTCTAAAGCTCTTAATGGAGCAGGTCTTATTTGCGTTCAATTCGGAGACTTACCGACAGCGGTGCGGCTTCTAACCGAGTGCCATGAAGTCAGGTTGCGTCTCGACGACCCATCGGGTGCAACGAGCATTCTCAATAACCTGGGTTATGTGAACTGGTATTCAGGGCGCGTGGAAGAGGCGCTTGAATTTTATGAAAAAGCGTTAGATAGTTTGAGGGACTTAGGAGAAGACAGTAAGGCGGCTAATACGTTGGTAAATATGGCTGCCGTATACCTCGAATTGAAGCGTTTTGAGGAAGGCAAACGAGTACTTGCTGATGCTGAAAAGACGGTGCGAGAAAAAGGTGATCCTGCTACGCTTTCCGTGTTACTTCACAACAGCGGGATTATAGCGGTTGAGTTGGGAGAATTCGACAACGCTGTGCGTTATTTTACGGAGTGCGTGACGCTGCAGGTCGATATGAAATCTATGAGCGACCTAATGCTTACCTTGAATGATATAGCCGAGTTGTGTTTGCGGTTAAAGAGATATGAACAATCTGTTCAGCTATTGGCATTTACGAATCAATTGGTGGAGAACATGAAGCTGTCTCGCCCAATAGCATCCGACGAGGAATGTAGCAACTATTTGGCGGCATTGCATAAAGAAATCTCCGTGGAAGACTTCGACCGCTACTGGGCGGAAGGAGAACGTATGTCATTAGATGAAGTGGTCGCGTTGGTCAATTCGTAGAATACGACTTCCCGTTCTCGTGCATCCATCACGATTTGCAGGAAAATCCTCTCCGTTCCGAGAAGTAAAACATCATTGCGACCGTTAACATTGAGGTGACCATTTTGACGCCGAACCCCACAACCCATGAGTGATGCTGCCGAAAAAGCGGAGGTCCTGGCGAAGGCAAACTGGCGCAGCCGCCTCGACAATTATCGGGGTCTGATTGCGTTTCTAATTGTCTTTATTCTCGGCTGCCTCTTCACGCCAAAGGCGTTTGATACCCACCTGCCCATCTTCCTCTCCTGGCAGACTCAGCTCGACATTCTCTTTGAGTACTGCGAATACGGACTCCTTGCGACCGGGATGACCCTGGTCATTTTGACCGGCGGGATCGATCTATCGGTCGGTTCTGTGCTCGGATTTGCCGCGACTCTCTTCTCCCTGCTGACCATCGGATACGGCTGGGGTATCGGTGCGGCGACGCTGGTTGTGCTTGGGTCGGGTGTTGTGGCAGGATCCATCAGCGGAATACTTATCTCCAAATACAAGATGCAGCCATTTGTCGCCACGCTCGCCATGATGACGGCGGCCCGTGGCGCGGCAAAGCTGATCTCCGGCGGAATCAAGGTGCAGCCCGCCGCTCGACCCTGGTACCACCTTCAGCAGGACACTCCCGAGTTCTTTAGGTGGATGACGAAGTCGCTGCCGGGCATCGGATTGAAACCTGCCTCGCTGTTATTTATCATCTGTATTCTGGCAATGGCGGCATTTGTGGCAAAATCGGAGTATGGTCGACGCATCTACGCCATCGGCGGAAACGAGACGGCCTCGCGACTTTCGGGAATCAACGTGGCGAAGGTCAAGTGGATGACCTACTCGCTCTGTGCCGTGTTTGCGTCGCTGGCTGGAATTGTGAATGCCTGTCGACAGGATATCGGCGATCCCGAGGCCGGCGCGACGTACGAACTCGACGCTATTGCGGCAGTCGTCATCGGCGGAACAAGTCTTTCGGGCGGCGAGGGGAGCCTGCTCTTTACCGTGGTCGGTGTGCTCATAATCGCATACATCAACAAAATTCTCAGCCTGAATGCCATTCAGATTGCCCCGAGAATGATCATTCAGGCGTGTATCATCGCAGCGGCAGTCTTGATTCAACGAAGAAAAAGAGGAGTCACATGAAACGAAGATCGATTTTGATGGCCATTCCGGCGGTTGTGGGAATGTTTTTACTCGCAGGCTGCTCCGGCGGCGGTGACGAAAAGATAGACAGCATAGGCGCACCAAAAAAGGCGACAGATGCGACTGGTGCAGGAGCAAGCGGACAGAAGTTCGTCATCGGGATGTCCCAGTGCACCCTGAACGAACCCTGGCGTGTGCAGATGAATAAAGACATTGAAGATGCCGCGAAGGAGCATCCGGAAATCACAATGATCTTCCGCGATGCGAGCGACAAGAGCGAGACCCAGCAGGCGCAGGTCCGCGAATTCATTCAGCAGCACGTGAACCTTATCATCATCAGTCCGAAAGAATCCCGTCCGCTAACCAAGCCGGTCGCGGAAGCGATGGATGCGGGTATCCCTGTGATTGTGCTCGACCGAGCGGTGGAGGGCGAAAAATTCTCTTGCTTTATCGGAGCGGACAACGTCAAGATCGGGCGTGAACTCGGCAAGTACATGGTCAAGGCGCTCGGCGGTAAGGGCAATGTGATTGAGCTGAAGGGCCTCCAGACTTCCAAGCCGGGCCAGGATCGGCATAACGGATTTGTAGAAGGCATCACTGGCAGCCAGATCAAAGTGATCTTTGATGCCGACTGCGGCTGGAAAGAGCCGACCGCTCAAAAGGAGATGGCCTCCGCATTGAGCCGATTCCCGCAGATCGACGCGGTTTATGGCCACAACGATCCGAGTGCGCATGGAGCCTACCAGGCCGCACTACAGGAGGGCAAGGGCCGCGAGAAGACGATCAAGTTCTTCGGTGTCGACTCTCTCCCCACCGAGGGTGTGAAATACGCGAAGGACGGAATCTTAACGGCCACGTTCCAGTATCCCACCGGCGGCAAAGAAGCAATTGACAACGCAATGAAGGTACTGAAGAAAGAACCAGTTCCAAATAAGATCACCCTCGGCACGCGTATCTTTACGAAAGAGAACTCGGCCAAAGGCGGAGATGCGCTCTAAGGTCGCACCGTCCTGAAGGATGGTGCTTGGGGCTTTCGGCCAAAACCTGACCGCAGTCGGTGGAAATTCAAGCGGCAAACTCCATAACCAGTCATCCTGAGCGAATGCGAAGGATCTGCTTGTACGTGCAATCAAGACGGGCTGACAAGTGTTCGCGCAAGCTTTGTCTGCGCTCCTTCCCCTTGCTCGCAGCGGGAAGGCGGGATGGGGGTCGCCGTAGATGTTGTAAATTGGCAAACATCCGTTAAGACCGACAATTTGCCAACATATCATCCTGAGGCACGAAGGATCTGCTTGCGCGTTTTGAGATCACCGGGTTGTAAATGGACCCCCACCTGGTCTCCCCCTGCGCGACCAACATTTTTCTGGACGGCCAGTATCCGCGCGCAAGGAGAGGGACCAGTTTCCCGCATCGCCATGCCTTTTGAGGAGAACAACAATGAAGAGAAACCTGATAATTTTCGCGACATTCCTACTTGCAATGTCCATTGCCGGACCCGTATTGGCACAGAAAGACAACCCATCGATCTCTCTCGGCAGTCCACTGGCTGGACTGGCCAATGCGAAGTCCGGAGTGACGAAGCATGAAGGGAGTTGGGATCGTGGCGGCGGGAACGGCGACGCTCGTGGTGTCGCGCCCGGTGAAACGCTGACGCTCCTCGACTACAACGGCGCAGGCATCATCCGCCGATTCTGGGTGACCATCGCGCCGCGATCTGACATGCAAATCCATCGGCAGGCCATCATCCGCATGTACTGGGATGGCGAGACCAATCCGAGTGTGGAAGCGCCTATCGGCGACTTCTTCGGGGTGGGGTTCGGCGAGCAAAAGGACTTCATCTCGACCCCGCTCAACGAGACGAGTGGGGGATACAACTGTTACTGGCCGATGCCCTTCCACAAGTCCGCAAAGTGGACAATCACCAACATGAGCTCCAAGCGGATTGATGCCTTCTACTACAACATCGACTTCGTGGGCTACGACAAGCTGGACAAGGATATGCGTCACTTTCACGCGCAGTTTAACCGGGAGAATCCGACCGAGAAGGGCAAGAATTACACCATTCTGGATGCGGAAGGTGATGGCCATTTCGTGGGAACGCTGTTGAACATGCAGAATCGCCGGGGGCACGGTTTCGGGTTTCTGGAAGGCGACGAGATGTTCTACTTTGACGGTGAGACCAAGCCGAGCGTGAACGGCACTGGCACGGAAGACTACTTCTCCAGCGGATGGTATTTTGATCGCGGCCCCTACTCCGCGCCCTATCATGGCGTGACCATTCTCGATGCGAAGATGGGTCGCGTCAGCGCTTATCGATGGCACATCGAAGACGCGATGCCGTTCCACAAGTCGCTCAAAGCGACTATTGAGCATGGCAACGAGAATGACCACGAAGCCGACTATTCCAGCGTCGCGTTCTGGTATCAGTCAGAGCCGCACAAACCGTTCCCGGCGTTCACCAAAGATGCCAGCACGCTCCTGCCGTTCGTCCCGCCACTACCTTTCAAGGTTGCAGGCGCCATAGAGGCCGAATCGCTGAAGGCTACGGCCATCGCGACTTCGGGGAACATCGACACACAGGGCATGGAGGTCTTCACCGGCAACTGGAGCGGCGACATGCAGCTCTGGTGGCTTCCCCAGGAGGCTGGCGCCGAGCTAACTTTGCAATTGCCCGCGCAATCCGACGGGGAGTTTGAGTTAACAGGCTACTTCACCCGCGCCAAAGACTACGCGAAGATCAAGGTGATGCAGGGCGACACGCAGATCGGGGCGGAGATCAACCTCTACGATCCGGAAGTGGTGCCGACCAAAGCCATTGTTCTCGGCAAGGTCAAGCTGGTAAAAGGCGCCAACCCGATCAGAATTGTCATCACGGGCAAAGATGATAAGTCGCAGGGGTATTTGGTCGGGGTTGATGCGTTTACGTTGAAGAAGTAGGCGTGATTCAGCGTAGGGTTCATGGGGAATCCAAGTCGCTCAACGGAGGCAACCATCCAAGTGCTCGATGAACGTCGTTAAAGCTCAAGACCACATTAGTACACGCAACTGCGAGGGAAGGCTCGTCTGTGTCCACTTCTCTTTTGAATTCCGCTTCATATAAATTCAAAGCGAATAGTTTGCGGATGAGAATTTCATAGAATGCCAGGTCTGCAACTATGAGTTGGCTGACCCACGGGCGACTAGGAGCATCATGACACAATCGTTCAGGGGCAATTGGGTCACCATGTGCAATGGCATTCCGAAGGTCATAAAAATCCCATGCCCACCAGGACATCTGAGGGTAAGTCTTGTCTGCTCTGGTTGAGCGACCACCCACCTTATGTGGCACGTTTGTGCGCGTTACTTTTATAGATTCGGTTGTACAACAATTTGTCTCAAGGTACTCCGCAAACGGTTGTTTCTTTGGGCCACTGTCTGACAGATTAAGCAAT
>JBDUAM010000371.1:0-3311 GCA_040004655.1 Chthonomonadales bacterium
CGTCATATTTGTACGATTTCCCATTGAATGAAAAGGTAAATGATTTGCTGTCTTCCGCCCAAGTCGCGGTTACGCTGCCCTTCTTAATCAAACCGGCGGCCTTGCCTCGCATCTTTATGTAATTGTCGTAACCCGGCATCGTTTTGAACCGGTCTTGGGCGACTGCTATGGCAGAAAGCGAGACGGCTGAAAGGAGAAAAAGTGCCGTTTGAACCCGACATGATGGAGAAGACATGGAGACCTCCGGAAGCAGTAAACATGGGTTGTTGGTATTTACGCGACACACGTGCCGAGTTCCTGCAAGAACAGAACCTATTCTTTGGGCTCGGTTAACGTGATGGCCTGATCTGATTTGGTTATTCCAATGGATTGGACGCTGCCGAGCGGCCATTGGATTTCGATGGACTCTGCTTGAGTCGCTTTGCCGAGGCCGAACAAAAGCCGCCGATCGGATTGCGACAGGTAGCTATTTCCGCCCTTCACCATCTGCGTGAGGTTGTGTTCGCCGAAACGAACTCGAACTCGGGCGCCAATGGCATCCCGATTGCTGCGCGTGCCAACCAGCTTGATTCGCAGCCAGTGATTGCCCGTCTTGTTCTCGTTATGTAGAAGTCGAGCATGCCCGGCATTGGATGTTGTAAGGAGGTCCGGATGACCGGTGTTGCTGAAATCGCCCCAGGCCGCACCTCGGCCAACCGACGGATTACTCAATGCCGCCCCAACGCTTGCCGAAACGTCAGAGTATTTTCCGCCGCCAAGATTGCGAAAGAGAAGCGTTGGTTCCTCGTATCTGACACCCGATTCGCGTGACAACGCGTCATCTTGAATATGCCCATTTGCCACGAGGATGTCCGGCCAGCCGTCTCCGTCGTAATCGACGAACATCACTCCAAAACCCAGATATAGCTGCGAGGCATTGCCAATTCCGCTTGGCGCGGCGGCGTCGAGATAGAGCCCGCCTTCGCTCCAGCGATAAAGGGTCATCTGCTCACCTGCAAAGTTTGTCAGGATGATCGACTCATGCCCGGTCTGCAACTCGTCGGCTATATCGACACCCATCCCGGCCTTCGCTTTGCCGCTTTGCCCAATGCCGATTCCAGATTGAATGGCGACCTCTTTGAACGTTCCGTTGGTCTCGTTGTGAAAGAGAAAGTTTGGCGTGGTGTCATTGGCGACGATCAGGTCTGGCCAACCGTCCTGATCAAAGTCGCAGATGCAGACCCCCAGCGCCTTGCTTTGTGGATTGTAAATACCCGCAGCCTTCGTCACGTCGGAGAATTTGCCACGGCCGTCGTTGTGGTAGAGCCGACAGGATTCGCCCTCGTATTGCATCGGGGTCGCGTAGGACTTTCGAACGCCGTCAATGGAGAAGAACTGGTCGGTCTTTTGGGACCACTTTACGTAGTGGCAGACAAAGAGATCGAGCTTGCCATCCCGGTCGTAGTCGACCCAGGTGGCGCTGGTCGCCCAACCGGGACTTTCGAGTCCCGCGGATTTGGTGACATCTACAAATCTACGTGAATGGCCGTCTGGACCCGGCACGTTATGGAATATCTTGCAGCCCCCAACGCCGGTGATAAACAGGTCCTCAAATCCATCGTTGTCGTAATCCCCGACGGCTACTCCCATTCCGTAAATCGGGACATCGAGGCCGACCTCTACGGTGGCATCTCGAAAGTGCGTTCCGTCCAGATTGCGGTAGACGTGCATGGTTGCGCTGGAACTGTTGGCCCATGGCTCGCTGTTGATGAGCAGAATATCCTGTTTATCATCATTGTCGAAATCAAATACGGCACAGCCGGAACCCATGGTCTCTGGCATGTACTTCTTGCCAGTGGCGCCGTTGACATGCAGAAAGTCGATCCCGGCCGCCTGCGTTACATCCCGAAACTTTACGTCGGGTGGAGCTTCGGCCACGGTCGACTTTGGTTCAGATGTCTTTCCACAGCCAACCATCAACGTGTCCAAGAGCGCGATGAGCAGTAGTCGTTTCAATGCTGTCCCCAGTTTGTGAGCGGATAAAGGTGAACGTGGTTCGGCTTGAGTTCCTCCGCGATATTCGGGTGAGCCGCGAGGAATGGTTCCCTGATGGATTGCAGCGGAGTTTCCTCCTGAAGTGAACGGAAGATTGCCTCTTCGCGCCGTGCTACAGATACTTTCTTCTGACGCAAATAGACCTGCATCAGGTTGTAGTGTGCCGTCGCGTCCGCAGGATTTACACCGCACATCTGCTTGAAAGTCTCTTCGCATTCTTCATTCTTGCCGAGTTGCAATTGGCAGAGACCGATGTTAAGCAGCAGTTCTCGGTTTCCGGAATGCTGGTCCACGAGCGGAGTAAGCCAGTTTAGCGCCTCCTGGAATTGACCCATCTGCCGCAGGACGGCTCCCATCTGAAATCGCGCCATGGGGTCATTCGGCGTCTCCTTCAGGAGCTTTTCGACGTCGCGTCGAGCCTCCAGAAAGTCGCCGTTCGCGATGGCTGCGTTTACGGATGCAGTTTTGTATTTACGCTCCAGTGGTTTCAAGGCGACACACTGTTTAAACATCTGCCGGGCACGAGTTCGATCTCCTTGTTTCAGGAGTGCCAGTCCGTATTGATATAGTCGATCTGGGTTTGGTGAATTCGGCTGAGCGGTTGCCTTTGTGGTGGATTGGAGGACTGTGTTGAAGGCAGCAAGTACATGTCGCTGGCCATCAATATTGCGAACAAGCTCTGCGGACAACGTGATTTTGAACCTCTTCACCTCCTTCACATCAAATTGCAAATGTACAACATCTCCGGCTTCAGGAGATATTTGACGACGTAGAATGGGGGTTACCAATTTCGTAAAATTTTCACAATATGCATATTCCCCATCTCCCGTAATGCCAATCATGCCTAACTCGTGGAGAAATCCGGTAAGTGGATAGCTGTTTCCATGGATAACACTAAATTCAATTTGAGTCACATCACGGCTATGAGAGACTGTTGGAAATGCATGACCGATTCTGTCTGCGGTCAGTAGAAGGTCCACGTTCACTTTGCTGCCGAGATGGGCAAATACATTGTTCTCCGTATCCGGCTTCATCCAGTCAATTTGCTTGTTGCCGGTTGAAGATTGGGTCAACAGAGCTGCTGAGATTTGAAATGCTGCCGGGCCAGCCGACAGGCTCTCGTGCTGCGCAATGCCATCGCGCTTACCCATGTGGCAACTCATGCAGTCCTGTCGACCCTTGATCGGTTCTGGCTCGAGGCTGTTAGTTGAGTATCGACTCTGCTGCCACTCATTCCACGTGGTGTCATCGGGAATGTGTTTGTAGCCGTTCTGAGC
>JBDUAM010000583.1:0-3302 GCA_040004655.1 Chthonomonadales bacterium
TATGCCGACCATTTCGCGCTGAAAATCGTCGAGGCCCTGGTCGCCATCCAGCGTCTGCATTCCCGTCAAGAGCGATGTCAATGGCGTGCGCAGGTCATGCACAATCATGTTTGTAAGATCGTCGCGAGATTTTTCAAGCTCCTGTAGTCGCACAAAACTTAACTGCAACTGTTCGTAGAGTTTCGCCTCTCGGTCGTGCGACCACTTCTTCTCGAGGCACGCATTAATTCGCGCTTTCAACAACGTTGGTTCAAACGGTTTGGGAAGGTAATCTTCCGCTCCAAGCACGATGCATCGAACCACGCTCTCAAGCTCATCCAGCGCGGAGATCATGATCACAGGAACATGCCGCGTAGTTTCGTCTGCTTTCAGTCGAGTGAGCACCTCATAACCGTCCATATCGGGCATCATGATGTCGAGCATCACGAGGTCGAAATTTCGGTCCTTCACCATCTCCAATGCAGACCGCCCACTCCCTGCAACATCAAATTCATAACCCTGGCGCTGCAATCTACGCGAAAGTACATCCCGATTCATCTCGTTGTCGTCGACAATGAGAATCATTGCCTTCGGATGATCGACACTCGCTGGACCCAGGATCAATGTTGCAGAGTCACTCTTCTTAGGCATTTCTGAGGGTCGCACGGCCGCGGGCAACTGGGGAGCGCCACTCCCCAGCATGGCCACCATATGCCTTCCAGCCTTGCGAATTTTTTCCAGGTCCGGCAGATAGCCAGTTTGGCCCTCTTCCTGCGCCTGCTCGGCCAGCATTTCACTATAACCTATAATCTGGTTTAGAGGTGTGCGAAGTTCATGCAACACCTCCGGCGAAAGGCTCTGACCGGCAGTATCAACCCGGGGCACATGATTATCATTCATGGTGTTTTCCGATTATCGCGGGCGAGATGAGCGCTTCAATCTTCTCCAGCAGTCGATCCATTTCAATTGGCTTCGTGTCGTAATCGTTGCAGCCCGCTTCAAGCGCTTTGGTCCGATCGCTTGACATGGCATGGGCCGTCAGCGCGATGATCGGAATATGGCTCGTCTCCGGATTCGCCTTCAGGCGTTTGGTCGCCTCCCAGCCATCCATCAGAGGCAAGCTCATATCCATCAGAACAATGTCGGGAAGCTCGCTTGTGGCGACGGCAATTCCCTGTTCCCCGTCCATGGCAATCAAGACCTCATATCCCTTGCGAGCAAGCCGTCGACTAAGCATGTCTCGATTCATCTCGTTGTCTTCCACCAGCAGAATCTTGGACATGTTAGTTCTCCTTCGTAACCAGCGGGCCCGTCACCGCTTTAGGCGCCGGGGGCAGGTTGGCATGCACCGCCAGATCGTCCAGAATACCCTGCACCTGCTCCATCAATTCATCACGAGTATACTGGTTTTTATCCAGAATAGTATGCACATTGCCATTCAATCGCTGAAGTTCAGCTGCGGTGAGATCCTTTGCCGTTAATACCACAATGGGGATCGTGTTCCATCCTGCACGCGAATGCATCGCCTCAGAGAATTCAAAGCCATCCATCTCAGGCATTTGCAGATCGAGTAGAATCAGGTTTGGTCGATTCTCCGCTACTCGCTCTAAACCAACACGACCATTTTCCGCCTCAGAAACCGCCCATCCGGCCTTCTCCAACATCACGCGCATAATGTGTCGGGTATCGGGATCATCTTCCACCAACAGCACGGGGCATGGGGTATCTACGCAGCGGTACTGCTCCAGAATCTGTGCAAGGTACATTCGGTCGATCGGTTTGGTCATATAATTGGCGGCGCCGAGAGCATATCCGCGTTTCTTGTCGTCCATCATGGTGAGCATAATGACGGGAATGTTTCGCAGTGAAGGGTCGGCTTTGAGCACGGAGAGTACCGTCCAGCCGTCCATGCCGGGCATCATCACGTCGAGTGTGATGGCTATTGGCAGCAACGTTCGGGCCATTTGCAGGCCCTCTTCCCCGCCAGCTGCCGTCAGCACGGAAAAGCCCTTACCCTCTAAGAATCGACGCATCAAGTCCCGCTGAACGGCATCATCATCAATCACCAGCACACTGACCCCGATGGAGATATTCTGGTCAACCAGCCTTGAATCGAGTTGATTGAATGATGCCGTATCCCATCGTTGTCCCGTAGCATCTCCGTCGGTCGGTTCTGCTTCAACAATTGTTGCAGGAACCTTAATCGTAAAGACACTGCCAACGTCTGGTGTGCTCTGCACGGTCACGTCACCGCCAATCATCTGGCAGAATTTTCGGGTTAAAGCGAGCCCGAGCCCCGATCCGCCATATTTACGGGTGGTAGAAGTATCCGCCTGGCTAAAGGTTTGGAAGAGCTTTACGAGCTGCTCAGGCGACATGCCGATTCCGGTATCCGTAACTTTGAACCAGATCCACTCCCGGTCTTCCATCGTCTCTCTCGTAATATCGAGATTAATCATCCCCTCCTTGGTGAACTTGGTCGCGTTAGAGAGTAGATTGATGAGGCCCTGCCGAACTTTGGTGATATCCGAGTGCATTGAACCGACGTCTGGTGCGCACTTAACAGTGATTGTGTTGGCGTTCACATTGAAGAGCGGATGAAGGGTATCGGTAATTTCCCCAACCAGTTTTTCGACCCCAAACGATTCCAGGTAAAGTTCCATTTTACCTGCCTCAATTTTGGAGAGATCAAGGATATCGTTGATGAGAGAGAGCAGATGTTTGCCTGCAATATGAATCTTCTGGAGGTCCGGCAGAAAATCTTGAATTCCCTGATCTTCAGCTTCTTCCTGGAGCATCTCGGAATATCCAAGGATAGCGTTTAACGGCGTTCTCAGTTCGTGGCTCATGTTCGCCAGGAAGAGGCTCTTTGTTCTGTTGGCAGCCTCCGCTGTCTCCATGGCTTTTGCGACCTCTTCTTCCGCAAATCGCCGGTCGGTAACGTCCTCCATTGCCAGGACCAGCAATTCCCCGTGGTTTCCAGCCTTCAATTGTCGTGCATTCAATAGCATTACGCGACGACCAATCACTGGAAAAGTATGCTCCAATTCAAAGTCACTGAATACGGAGTTCTTCGGAACGATATCTTCCAGGAGAATTCGCAGGGACGGGATGTCCCATTGGCCGTTGCCCAATTCGTAAATCAGATTATTTTCTGTCTCTTCCGGCGTGACTTTGAAGGTCTGATAAAATGCGCGGTTGGCAGAGTGAACTCGAAGAGTGGTATCCAACATCAGCAATGGTTCGCGCACCGTATCAACGATGTTTTCAGAGAAGGTTTCAATGGCCTTTAAGTCGGCCGCTGCCTTCAGAACCTCGTCTTC
>JBDUAM010000314.1:0-11056 GCA_040004655.1 Chthonomonadales bacterium
GTAACAGGAAACTATTTCGGTGGAACAAATGCTGCAGGTACAGGAATTATGACTTTCACAGGCGCAAGTATCAGTGCTTATGTTGGAATGGATATTTCTGTTGGTAACGGAGCAGCAACAACTGTTAATACTAATACCATCACAAATATCTCTTATACTACTGCAAGCATTGCAACAATAACAACCGGTCAGTGGACAGGTATCAGTGTTAACTATGGTAACGTAACACAAATCAATAACAATATAATTGGTAGTAGTGATGGAAGTAAAACAGTTTCTGTAATTTCTACAGGAACAACATCAGGTACATTAATCAACGGTATCCGAATTGGTTGAGGCATTTTATCTTAAAGTTTTAACTGAAGCCTTTAACAACGGAAAAAAGCCGTTGAGAAAAATCCCTCCTGTTATTGATGTTGAGGGCATGCCTGTTTTAAATCTAAACCACATAGAGCTATTAACAGATGATACGGGGATTATTCAGCATGCTCGATACGCACTGCCGCACTATCCTGAGGGTTATTGTACGGACGATAATGCGCGAGCTCTGGCCTTTGCGGTCTCCTCGGATGCGGTGTATCCGTCCAAACTCGGTTCGATAAATAAGGAGCTAATTGGCACATACGCTGCATTTATGAACGCAGCGTTCAATCCAGAAACCAGGCAGTTCCGAAACTTTATGAGTTACGATCGCCAGTGGCTGGACGATGGCGGATCAGACGATTGCCAGGGGCGAAGCCTATACGCGCTGGGCGCCACCATTTTGAATACATCTGACTCTGATCTGCGACAATGGGCAGCGGTGATGTTTCAGACGGCCGTGACTTCTATACTGACAACCAGTTCACCTCGTGCGTGGGCTCAAGCCCTCCTCGGGATTGACGCCTATCTCTCCGCCTTAGCTGGCGATCGAAATGTGCAACGCGTGGGAGATCAGTTGGAAGAACGTCTAATCAGTCTATTTCGAAACGTTCAATCGGAAGGTTGGCACTGGTTCGAAAATGAATTGACATATGACAATGCTATTTTGCCGCAGGCGTTGATTGCACGCGGAGCAAAAAATCCTGAGACATTGGAGATAGGCGTGAACACCCTGAAATGGCTCGTAGCGCAGCAAAGTGCTCGAGCCGGACATTTTCGGCCCATCGGCTCTTCAGGGTTCTATCCACGTGACGGCGAGCGAGCCATGTTTGATCAGCAGCCGATTGAAGCCGCGGGCAAAGTTTCGGCTTGCCTTGCCGCTTACAAGGCAACCGAAGACAACTACTGGCTCATGCAGGCACGAATTGCTTTTGCGTGGTTCCACGGTCGCAATGACATTGGAACGTCAATATATGATCCCCAGTCTGGAGGCTGTCGCGATGGCCTTTGCCTCGACCGGGTAAACATGAACCAGGGTGCCGAATCAACTCTGGCTTATCTCAGTGCTCGCCTGCAAATGGATGTGGTGGAAAAGCGACAGGTTCCGATCATTCAAAAGACAAATGGTCTGGCTCGTACAGCCCTACCGACCATTGCTAAAAATGGCAGTCTGCCGAATTCCGGAGTCGTGTTCAGCGGTTCCGAGATTGCTACATGACGTTAAAACGAACCGGAATACTCTTAACTCCGGACATCACCCGGGTATTGTTGCGTCCATTTTATCCGCAGTCTGATGAACGCGTTCGAAAGATACTAAAAAGAGTTGTTGCCATTCCTGAGCAACAAGTTCAGACTCTTCTGGGTGACGTACGCAAAGATTTTTGCTCCAGGCATCATCGGCTTGAAGCGTATCTCATGACTAGATATCTGCATGTTCGCAAACATCTCCCTAAGTCCGCTGGGACCTTAACCGATAACCGAAAGTTGCTGATCGGCGCCTACTTTACTCAGGAATATTCCTTCGAAGCAGCGGCGCTTTTCAACCCTTCCATCGTTTGGCATCCCGATCAGTCCGGTCTTGTATCTGGCACAAAGCGATTCATATTAAGCATGCGGTCAACGGGTGAGGGTCATATCTCGTCGATCTGTTTCCAGTCGGGCACAATCAACGCTAAGAACCAGATTAGGATGGACCCGGATCATAAATTTGCCGTTGTAGGAGAGCTCGTTCCGGACGCCTACTATGACCGACATCTCTTCACGTGGAAGCTAAAAGAGATTGGCATTACCAGTTCAGCAATTGACGAAGTCTTTCAGGGTCTCGGTGAGAAATTTACCATACATGAGCTGGACGCCAGGCTCGAAATAGTATCAGAGCATCACAAGACATTTGAAGACCACGAACACGTTTTTGATCGCACGTGCGACCACATTATGTCGCTTGCCCAGTCGAATTATGAGGTCTTTTTCCGAGCGGATCGCCCGCTATCCGAGCGAGTGCTCTTCCCGACCACACCCAACGAACGTAATGGGATGGAAGACGCCAGGTTTGTGCAATTTACCGAACTCGATACCGTTCGATATTATGCGACCTACACGGCGTACAACGGACTAACCACCGTTCCGCAGATGATTGAGACAGAAGACTTTCTTCGTTTTAATATCAGCACATTGAACGGCACAGAAATCCTGAATAAGGGTATGGCGCTTTTCCCACGGAAGATCGGTGGAAAGTATGCCATGCTCTCTCGGCAGGACAACGAGAACATCTACCTGATGCTTTCTGATCATCCTCACTTCTGGATGTCGAAAGAACTTCTCATCAGCCCAAAAGAACCCTGGGAATTCGTGCAAATGGGTAACTGTGGCTCGCCGATTGAGACCGATCGAGGCTGGCTCGTGCTGAGTCACGGGGTCGGCCCCATGCGACAATATTCCATATCTGCGTTTCTGCTTGACCTAGATGATCCGCGAAAAATCATCGGTCGATTGAAAGAACCGCTGCTAAAAGCCGAGGGCGATGAGCGAAACGGCTACGTCCCCAATGTGGTTTATAGTTGCGGATCCGTGGTCCACGGAGATAGTCTTATTTTGCCCTATGCCGTCTCGGACTACGCGACAAGTTTTGCAGTTGGGTCGGTGTCCGAGATTTTGCACGCAATGGTTTAGCTGAAAAGCAAAATTCTTATAACAAAAGTATTAATTCAGGTCCGAAAACGATGGTTAGCTAATTACTGGTCAGAATAGTTCAAACTACTATTATCCTGATTTAACGAGGGTTTCTACTCATGTTGTTTCTCCCTGCGATTCTTTTCGGGTTGACCGGCTTTCATCAAAACCCCGGAACCATCGATCCCCGCGGACCCATCACCTACAACGGAATCAACCCTCGGGTTGAGAAGTCAGGTATGCGTGCGGCAGACTTCAAATTCACTCCGCCGATGGCAAAGAAGTCCCCCTGGACAGCAAAATGGATCTGGCCGGTCAACGCTGATAAAGCGCCCGTCGTGATGATACGTAAGGTGGTCGACCTGCCTGCAGAGCCAACGGCGATCACTGCCTGGCTGACTGCGGACCAGAAGTACAGACTATATATAAATGGGCAACTCGCATCTCGCGGACCCGTGGACATTGGGACAGACTATGCCGGCGGTTCCACACACAGGTGGTTCTATGACACTCGTGATCTGATGGGCTATTTTCGTAAGGGCAAAAATGTAATCTCATTAGAGGTCTTTCGCACGTGGCCGATCGGGTTTACCATCACAAGGGGTAAGCCGGGGCTTCTATTTGAAGCGCGGGTCCAGTTTGGTAAGAACCGAAGCCTAACTATTGCCTCTGATTCCGATTGGCGGGGGACGGAAGCATTGCAATTTCCGAACGCGTCCACCTATGACGCGAACAAGGAGCCCGCAGGCTGGCGTATGCCAGGATTTGAAGACACCGCATGGGCGAAGTGCAAAGAACAGCCCAATGTCTGGGAGCAGCTCATACCCAGTGAGATCCCTCCGCTGATGGAGAGGAAGTACCCCATCGGTAGGATTGTTGGCCCGAATCCTGAGCCCATTACAAAGGACTGTAGGTACAAAGTCACGTTTGATCGAGTGTTGAGCGGATATCCAACGGTGCGTGTAAAAGGGGGCAAAGGAGCACGCCTCACGATTAGGGCAACTCAGTCCGCAACGATGATCCTCGGTGAAGGTGATAATTATTTTGAATTCCCTTTTATGACCGAGGTCGTTCCATCATTAGATCTCGAGATTACGAACGTAACGTCACCCTTAGAACTGCGGGAAATCGGCGTGAACTTTACCTCTCAACCCGTGGACTATCTGGGTAGCTTTTCGTGCAGTGATGCCGGACTGAACGACATCTGGAAAGTCTCCCGCTGGGCAGTGCAGATTTGCCTGCAGACCCATCACCTCGATTCCCCGAACCATCAGGAACCGATCAGCGATCCCGGGGACTACCTGATCGAGTCCATGGTCAATTACTACACGTTCGCACAGCCGTGGCTCGCTCGGCAAGATATCCGAAAGTTTGCGTGGCTGTTGAAGGATGAGAAGTACAGCAATTTTCACACAAGCTACTCCATCGGATGGCTGCAGATGCTGATGGACTATTACGATTTCACCGGCGACAAGTCATTGATCATCGAGATGGCCCCGTATGTTCACGGATTGCTCGATACGTATGCCACGTGGAAGGGCAAAAATGGCCTCATCTCCGAGGCGCCGAATTACATGTTCATGGACTGGGTCGAGATCGCGGGATTCAACCTGCATCATCCACCCGCCGTGATCGGGCAGGGGTACCTGACGGCGTTCTACTACCACGGCCTCGATATGGGTTCACGGATCGCTGCGTTGATGGGGGACAAAGAGAGAGTTCAGAAGTATGCCGGCTTGCGTTCTGGAATTCGCGATGCGTTCAATCGAGAATTGTGGGTCGAGGGCAAAGGGTTATACCGAGACGGAAAACCGTTTCAAACGTCGGTGAAACCTTATCAATGGCTGCCTGCTGACAAGGATATTGAGACATTTAGTCCGCACGTGAATCTACTTGCAGCCCTTTATGATCTTGCGCCGAAGGTCAAGCAGAAGGGCATTGTAGAGCGTGTGATGTCTGAAAAGAAGCTCAACACGCAGCCCTGGTTCATGCACTGGGTCTTTCAAGCGATCGATCACGTGGGATTGTTTGAGATCTACGGGACTCCGCAGATGCGCCGATGGAAGATCGTGAAGGAGACGCAGTCATTCAAAGAGATGTGGGACACTGGTGACCTAAGCCACGGTTGGTGTTCCACTCCGTTGGTTCAGATGTCTTCACGGATTCTTGGGGTGAAACCAACGTCCCCAGGATTTAAGACCATCTCCATCAAACCCATCTTCTGCGATCTTCAGTGGGCAAAAGGAGTGGTCCCAACGCCTCATGGTCCGGTTGCTGTTTCTTGGAAGCGTACGGATAAAGGGCTGACTATGGATATCACGGTTCCCAGGGGAACTGTCGCGGGTATCGAGTTGCCTGTGAACAATTATGCGCAATTCTCCGCGACAATAAACGGTAAGTCGGTTAGTGCACTCGTACATGTCAGCTCCGGAAATTATCATTTTCTAATTCGAGGTAACTATCGCCGTGGATTGTGACGATTGCAATTATGTGCGACACATTTTGAATTCCAGAAAATGACGAGGATACAACCAAAGTGAAATCCATTTCACCAATGTGAAACTATTTTTGTAAAATCCTTGACATTGCCTCTTTCGTTATGTTAATGTGTATTTGTAGTAAATCTAACAAAGAATCGGGTGATAGCAACACAGTTTGTGGACACGCCCCAAGCGGACCGGATTTTTATGAAATCCACCGTTCTTGGCCACTGCACGATTGAGTCTTCAATCGCAGAGGCCGCCACAGACCACCGGCGCACGCATCGCCGTCCCTCATAACCCTCCTCCGACTCGCCAGCGGCCCATCGCCCGCTCGTCAATAATTTCATCTTTCGCTTTTCGTCCGACTACAAAAGGATAATTTCATGGAACGCAGCCTTATCTGGAGCGCGATTGCTTTGGGGGGTGTTGGCTGGCTCTGTTGTCTGTTGGTGCATCTCGGTAGTGACCGTAAGCTCTCAATTAGCACGTTGTGGCAAAAACTACATACGTCGGCAATCTGGATTGCCGCGGGTCTCCCGCTCGTAATCTTCGGCGTCACCATGCCCTCTCAGCCGCCGTTTTCTGCCGGACACGGATTGGGAATTGGATTTCTGATCGGTGGATTGGCCGCATTGATCGGGTCGATTCCCACGCTCTTAATGAAGCGCAGTGAAGTCTCCATGAAGAATGCCGCCGCGATAACCGGGGGCATGTGGCTCACGCTTTCCGCTGTCGGAATAGGCATATTCCGGAACCCCGATTTCCGAACCGACATTCTCGTCTCGCTCGCCATCGGGCATTGCGCTGTCTCTACCGTGCTATTCAGTCAGCTCTTACATGACGATGAATCGCGACTTGCTGCTCCGGCATTGCTCTTAAATACTCTGTTTGCCGCCGTTCTCTGCGGAATAACTGTCCTCGGAATTGACCGGGGAGGGGATGTACTCAGTTCCTTGCGATGGTCGAGCAGCGCCATGCTGATGGCTGTCGCCATTCCCGTGGCAATCACCATTGCTTCCATCCCGTTTACCACTTTCCTTCGACCATTCGCCCGAATTCCAGGCGCAGGTTCTGTAGCTTCGACGGCAGCCAAAACTGTTCGAGCGCCGTCCGCACGAACGTTTGGGGGGCAGCTATTCTCCGGGCTGATCGGGTTTGGCGTTGCGACGGAGCTGGTCAAAATCTCTTCCACACGCATCATGGAGCCGCGCTGCTGGACTACGCTGGTCGGCGGGATCGGTGCGGCGTTGGTGGTATGGCTACTGGTCGCGGAAGAAGATCGTCGACCATCGGATGAAGTGAGTTCGCTCTCGTATTCCGGGCTCGGCGCGCTGGTGCTGGTGGGTGTCGGTGTGGCGGCGTTCTCCTGGATGCGTGGATTCGGACAGGGGATTCTTGCACTTGGAATGTTGAGTGTAGCGGGCATCGCGGCCGTTCACGACCTCTCGCTACCCAGTGAAACCCGAGCGCACATCGAGAGTCGCATGAGTAGGTTTGCAGCTCTTCTGGCATTGCCGGTCGCGTGGGTTGTCTTTCGGGTAATCCAGACGCGATTCAGCGACTCAATTCGCAGCGTCGGCCTATCTGATCATTTTGCATTGATTGGGTTTGTGCTTGGAATGACACTTCCCGCGCTCGCGGCAGCCATTGCGTCGCCGAGAAAGGAATCGACGTCAGGTTTCCACCGAGCAGCGCGGTTGGCATGTGCTGCCGTAATCATCGTGGGTGTGCCAGCTATTGCCATGCTCCTCTGGAAGAGCAAAATCGTGCTCGCCATGATCTCCGGATTTGCGCTCTCTTCCACCGGACTTGCCATTCGGGGCAATCGATCTGTCGCAGCGTTGCACGCGAATCTGCTCACTTGTTTCTGGTCGATTGCAGGTCTACTCGCACTCGCGCAGTTCTCAAATCGATGGATCTCAGCCAGCACTCTGACACGGGAAGGCAAGATACACGTCATTGAAGGCATTGTTGGCGGGGTGATTCTGCTTCTCTTCCTGGTGGAAGTAGGCGCGCGATACAAGACGCTCTCCGAGACCATGGAAGTGGAGGTGGCCTCATGAGCGCATCTGCAATGACTGCGAGCCGAACCGTTCGATTACAAAAGGCGATGTGGCATACCATCGTCCACTCAACAGGACGCGTCGCAGCCCTGATCGCGTTCGCATTCTGCATGAAATACGCCTTTGGGCTTCAGAAATCGGTTGGCGGCGTCAACGGTCGAATTGTCTTTGGAGACACGCGTCAACCGGCCGAAGGCGCTTCAGTTACGTTGGATCAGGCATTTTCCGGCAGTAATAGCAATGATAATGACTTCGACGAAGTTCAGCCCCGTTTACACGTCACAACCAACGATGACGGCACTTTCCATCTAACGCAGGTGCCGGTGGGGACCTACAACGTAAGCTCCTACCTCAGTCACCATAAGGTCGATCAGGCGATCATTAACGTTTCCGAGGGCGGTGAGACTCCACTCACACTAACTATGACTCGCACGGAGCCGGAATTCGCGCTCGCACAGCACCAGAGATCGTTCGGCACTACGGACGAAATTGAGATTCCGGTCAACGGATACACGCAGGGCAAAGTCGACTCGGACCACGATGAGATGAGCGTCAAGGTCTACAAAACCCGAGTTTCTGAAGTGATGCGCGATCCTGCCTCCGCGGGCGCACTCACTTTGCTGAGTAATTATGCGTATCGTGGATCAAGTGCACAGAGTATGGAATTACCCTCAGACCTGATTAAGCCAAAAGGTAGGCCTGTAGCCACAAGAGAACCTGATGCAACCCACCGAATAACCACTGCCGACAAAGAGGGCTTCTTCTACGAGCGAATCAAACTTGGCAAACGCCCGCCCGGAATGTATCTGGTTGAGGTCACGCACGGGAAGATAGCGGTTTCGACCTGGGTGCTCGTGACAGACATGGCGCTCGTGTTGAAAGAAGACAGTAAATCCACACTTGCATGGGCAGTAGGGATAAAATCCGGCCTTCCCGTTGCCGGCGCTGAAATTCGAACATATCGTGGTCTGAAGACGCTCAAATCGGTCAAGACTGGCACCGACGGCACGGCTATGACGACCAAAGTGAAGGCAGGCGATGACAGTAAAGTTCGCGACCTGACAGTGGCCGTGAAGGGCGATGACGAATGCCTGGTCCGCAAGCCGGAGAACGAGCGATCAGAGTCTGAAGGTGATTACAAGGTCCATGTCTACACCGAGCGACCCATCTATCGACCCGGACAGAAGATCTACTTCAAGGGAATTTTGCGACGCGCAGTTGTTCCCGGTTCAAAGTACACCATTCCGACTACGTCGCCCGTTGATGTGGAAGTTGATGATCCGGGCGGGGAGCGCATCTTCAAGAAGCGGCTGACCTCGTCCTCCTTTGGCTCATTTACTTTTGACGTTGACCTGACAAATGAGTCGCGCACCGGCGTCTACACAGTGGTCTCACGCATTGGCAACACAAATAACACTTCCGATTTTGTGGTTGCCTCGTACCGCAAGCCGGAATTCGAAGTGAAGTTAGCGCCGAAGAAGCCCCGATATCTGGTAGGCGAGTCTATCGAGGTGGAAGTCTCGGGCGAGTACTATTTCGGATCGCCGATGGCAGGCGCAAAGGTCGACTACTACGCATACTCCCGAGCGGATTACGGCGCGTGGGACCCCGATTACGACGAGAATGATGATAGTTTCGGCGGTCGACGAGAGCGAGGGTCATACGATTATATGGGTCGATCTGATCGAAAAGGCTCGGTTGTTCTCGACAAAAACGGTAAGGCGACTATTAAGATCAAACCGCAGTTCAAAAACCGGACAGAGTCGCCACAGGATAGGGTGATTTCGATCACTGCATCTGTGACGGATGACTCGGAGCGTAACGCCGAGTCGAAGATCGAGGTCAAGATGTCGGCTGGGGAATATCACCTCACGGTCATGCCAGATGGCTATCTCGCCTTCCCCGGCAAGCCAACCACTGTTCAGGTGCGTGCCGTGCGTGACGACGGATCGCCAGTGAAGGGACTTACCATCCACCTCGCTGCAAACCGGGAGATATGGAAAGAGAATGAGAGTACGCAGAAACCTGTTTCCGCTGCAGATGCGGTAACCGACGATGCCGGAATTGCCCGCATCCCCGTAACACCTAACAAAGCTGGAAGCATTCAATTGGAAGCGACCGCGCGGGATACGGGTAACCGGGTTCTCAGGGCGGACAATTACCTGTGGTGTTCCGGAGACGTCGGCGAAGACATGGGAACCGAAGGAGGCGACCTTACGCTGCTCTCCGATAAACGATCGTACAATCCTGGCGACTCTGCGCGCCTATTGATCAGTTCCAAAAACGTAGGACAACTGGTGCTGTTAACCGTGGAAGGAGATCACCTTTTCAAAGCTCTCACGCTACCGATCTCCGACAAGGCGACGGTCTACAACTTGCCGATTCTGAAGGATTACGGTCCCAATGTTTTTCTCAACGCGACCTACGTGAAGAACAAGAAATTTGCAACCAGTCAGATCGGGTTGCGGGTTTCCAACGCCGAGCGAACGATCAAAGTCAGCGTGACACCTGATCGGCCGATAAAAGCAGGTGAGAAACTCGCCTCCTTCCATCCGCGCGATAAGGTGGGGTATTCAGTTCTTACGACAGACGTAAAAGGCAATCCTGTCCCGGCTGAGTTCTCTCTGGCTGTCGTGGATGAGTCCATTTACGCCCTCCGTGAAGACAATCCGAAGGCGATTGAAAAAGTCTTCTATCCGCGACGCATAAACGAAGTCCGAACGAGTTATTCGTTTGAGGCGGAGTATCTTGGCGACGCCGATAAGGCAGAACCGAAAATTGCCGCGCGCAAGAAGTTCCCGGATACGGCATACTGGAATCCAAATCTGACAACGGATGCCACCGGCAAAGCACACGTGATGGTGGACCTGCCCGACAACCTCACGACATGGCGAGCCACGGCAGTCGCGCAGACGCGTGATACTGCATTTGGATATACCAGCTGCAAAGTGATGTCGACTATCGACTTCTCCGTGCGCCTGGAGGTGCCCCGATACTTAACATGGCGAGACAGATCGGTTATTCAGGCAACAGTCCACAACAATACGGCTGAGGCAGTCACATCCTATGTGAAGTTGGTAGGTACTGGAGTTGCCGTTGAGGGGGATGCTACACAGAAGGTGCAGGTCGCCGCGAAGGGCAGCGCTCATGTAGAGTGGAAGATCGCAACACAGGAACTTGAAAACGCTTCGTTTGACGTGACGGCGTGGACACCAAAGTCTGCCGGTCCACAACTTGCGGACCGCATGCAGCTAACCATTCCTATGCGACCGCACGGTCGGGATGAGATCACTCGCGTTGGCGGGGAGATCACCTCCGGCAGTCAGGCAGAAGTCTTCCGGCTGGATAGCAATGGCGACGTGAAGAGTGCTGCGCTGACCATTCGCGTCGATCCATCTGTCGCGGCGAGCTTGGGCGGTGGATTGCAGTATCTGGTCGGATTCCCTTATGGCTGTACCGAACAGACCATGAGTCGATTCT
>JBDUAM010000385.1:0-3270 GCA_040004655.1 Chthonomonadales bacterium
AACGCAGTCCATTATTAGCGCGCAAATAAAAAGCGCGGCATTTCCCGTCTTCACCCGCACTGCGATCATGGGACAGAGCGTATTCTTCTCAACTGCACAGCAACCCACACAGATTCCAGTCACCGCTGACCCTTATCGACAGGAACATATCTTCGCGGCGATTGCTGCACCGATGATGTTTCTGCGCTTTGCCGGCGGAGACAAGGTGTGGCACAGCCCTGGCGAATATGCCAACCTGACGATCGACGATCTCTGGCTGCGCGAACCCTATGGGCACGTCAACTATGAAGAGCTCCTACAGCAAGCTCAACAGCATAACTTTCATGCTACCGTAGCCTTCATCCCTTGGAACTTCGACCGAAGCCAACCAGCAGTGGTGTCTCTATTTAAAGCGCATCCTGATCGACTCTCCGTCTGCGTGCATGGCAATAACCATATTCATCAGGAGTTCGGCCCTTTTGAAGAACATCCTCTAAAGAAGCAGGTAGAGGATATCGACCAGGGGCTTGCCCGGATGGAGCGCTTCAAACAACTTACCGGCATACCCTACTCCGCAGTGATGGTATTTCCTCACTCTGTCGCTCCTCGTGCTACTTTTGCGGCGCTCAAGAACGCTAATTTTCTAGCAACTGCGAACTCGCTCAATGTCCCATCCGACGCATCCGCGCCGCCAGGAGCGGAGTTCGCACTGCGAACTGTCACCTTGGACTTTGCAACTTTCCCCAGTCTGCGCCGCTATTCGGCGGAGAACGATATCCCCCGTCCGCAACTGGCAATTGATGCTTTTCTCGGCAATCCCATGCTGTTCTACGTTCACGAGAGCTTCTTCGCGTCTGGCATCGGCGCCTTCAATCGAACTGCCGATACCGTAAATCAACTTCAGCCCGATATCCGCTGGCGAAATCTCGGAGACATCCTGCATCATCTTTATCTGGAGAAGCTGCGCGACGACGGCAACTTCGACATCCGGTCCTATTCCCCCTCGATTGAAATCACGAATACCCATCACCGCGACGCAAGTTTCTATATTGAGAAGGAAGAAGATTTCTCCTCTCCCCTCGTCGTCCTGGTCGATGGCCAGCCATATCCCTATCAAAAGACTGGCAGAACGCTGCAGTTACAGTTACCCATCCCAAACGGGGAAACTCGCCAGGTTGAGGTCAAATATGGCCACGGATTGGATCTTGCGAGCATCGATATCTCCAAGCATTCCATCCAGATCGCGACCATTCGCTTCCTTTCCGACTTTCGTGACAATGAGGTCTCCGATACCCGTCTCGGACGCTGGTTTATCCGCTCTCATGTAGCCCACCGCACCGCCTGGAATGAAGGAGCAGCTATAATAGTTCTGTTCATCCCATTCTTCCTTGTGATTGGCTACAGGTATCGCAATAGAAGGGCATTAAGGCGCAAAGCAGGCATTCTCCCTCCCCTGCAAGATAAAGAGCGAATGACTGTCAAGCGATAAAGAATAGAAGTTCACTTGAGGCGCTTCGAGTAATACTCCGCCGCACACAATTCCTGTATCTTGAGCAACAATGAGGATAGGTCATCCTACCCGTTTACTATCTTCGCCTTGGGTCGTAAGTAATCCTTCCGGCTTAGCCGGAAAATAAAACCCTATAGGAGATTGCATGCAAGGCTGAATATTCGAGAGTAACGATCACCACATCCTATCCGTCGTGGATCAAAGGTGGATCTTCAGCGATTGCACTCATAAGTTATGCGAAAATTCACACTCCCCACCCTTATCTTTATCCTTGCGTCCCTGACCTCCAGTTGTTTTGGTGCGAACTATTATGTACGCAAGGGCGCCACTGGAGCCAACAGAGGAACCGACTGGACGAACGCCTGGAATGAGATGAACCAGATCAACTTCTCTACCATATCTTGTGGAGACACCGTCTGGATTGCAGGCGGCAGCTACACAACAGCATTGAGAGGAAATAAGACCTGCACCTCTGGAAGTATACTGACATTCAACCGAGTCCAGGCTACTGACACCGTTCCTGCGGCAGCCGTAGGCTGGAATGCCTCTTACGACAGCCTCGTGAGTGTCCCGAACATCGATATACCAGGTCCGTCAGCTTATATCACCATCAGCGGACGGATCCCGTACGGAATTCTGGTAGCGATTCCAGGAACCAGCGGTGACGGCATCGACGGCGGCGAAGGCAGCGGAAGCGCCCAACCCATTGACCACATCACCTTCACCTACATCGAAGTCTATGGCCCTGCCTGTGTTGTTGCCGGTAATTGCACGGGTGGCGGCGTCATCGGCGTCAATGTAATGCCCTATTGTCAGGGCGCGAATCGCACGAACCTGGTCTTCGACCACATGAGCGTTCATCGCGTTGGCGAAGCCTTTCGTGGTTGCGGCTGGGATACCAGCTTCGTTCAGTACAGCCTCATCTACGACACTCATAACGATGGTCAACAGCACGAAGACATCCTCTACTCCAACCCGCCCTATCAGAATGTGACATGGCGCTATAACAAGATATTTCAATCTCCTAACGATGGTCTCTTCTTCGAGTACGGCACTGGGGCGGTCAACTTCGCCTTCTACGGAAATGTGGTCTATCACTCCGGCGGCTGGCTCATCTGCTTCAAACAGGCAAGCGGCGTAAACTACGGGC
Organism: Chthonomonadales bacterium; assembly: GCA_040004655.1. Taxonomy (GTDB): domain Bacteria; phylum Armatimonadota; class Chthonomonadetes; order Chthonomonadales; family CAJBBX01; genus JBDUAM01. The sequence continues at coordinate 2,640 of JBDUAM010000385.1, forward strand.
CCGTCTACATCTACAACAATACCTTCGAAAACGACGGCACCTTCGGCGACTATCAACCTGCCTGGCTGGGCTTTTCAAATATGGTTCAAGGAAGTGAAGTTGCAAATAATGTCTTTGAGAATGTCACTTCGAATGCTCAAACCGCGCCTCCCAATCCAAACCACAATGCTTACAGCCTCAGCAGCGCTAACGATAGCGGAAGTGGATCCATCTCCTATGACGTCGGAACTCTCGGCGCAAGCAGGATGTTTGTGAGCGAATCGCCGAGCAACCCCATTGCCGCCGACTTTCACCTCACGGCAACAGGAGCAACAACCTTTGCTGCCGGTAAGGCTTTGCCCGCTCCTTACAACATGGATCCAGATGGGAATGTTCGTGGATCTGGAGGCAGTTGGACCATGGGAGCCTACCAGGCGTCCGGTACGACCCGCCCCTCGCCTCCGACAAACTTGAATGGAGTTGTTCAGTAAGCCAGTCTCTTACCCACAACTCGATAACCTGATTTACACCTGACTTCCCCTGACGCGCGCCCATCATTCACGCGTGCCAGGGGACGTCCTGCAAACTGCACCTCTCATTACGCCAAAACCCCCGCGCCTCACAGCAAATTTTATTGACCTTACCTCATATC
>JBDUAM010000294.1:0-3267 GCA_040004655.1 Chthonomonadales bacterium
CACGCCCGACTTCCGGGCACTCCTAACGCCCACACGCCTTCCCAGAAGGTCGCGAGACCGAATAAGCACCCGTTCCCACTTCGGCGAAACGCATCCACCAGCATGCCGGGCGGTTGGCTACCCTGTAAGAAGATGGGGTAGGGCAGGCGCGATTCGAGCAGTTCATGAACGTTTGTCAACGCGCGACGCGACGTGAATAGTACAAACGCTCGACCTTCCGTGAGGTTGATAATCCGTTCTATCTCATCCGCAACCAGTTGGGTGTAACGATCATCCGGGACTTTGGGCGGCGCAGGTAAGTCGCCGGGGACATAGAGGATCGCGTTCGATTTGTAATCAAACGGCGAACCGACAACTTTCTCAATTGCCGAATCGGGTAGCCCGAGACGTTGTCGCAAATAGCTGAATGCTCCGGAATTGCTTAACGTCGCGCTCGTCAGCACCACCGAACCAACGCTGCTCCAGAGTTGCTCGGCGAGCAGGGGGCCGACTTGAATGGGCGTATAGTAGAGCGAGGTCCGAACGATCTGCTGACCGCGGGACCGCATTTTGGAATTTCGGGTGGCTCCGGTTTGACCCCAGCGGATGTAGTTCGGCTCCGTACCAAACATCAGCGAATCCACGCCTTCGCGAAGCCGGGCGGAGGTTCGTGCAAGGCCATTCAAGCGGTCCTTGACGCTTCCTTCCCCCGCCTTGGCAGCCTCCATCAACTCTTTCTGCACGGCTTCCAGGGAGATCAACATCTGTCCAGCGATCGAATCGGCGACCTTGGCCTCTTCCGCATTCAACGCTTCGTCGAAGAAGAACTCCATGCGGTCAGATTGGAATCCGCCAAAGAGTTGCTCGTTAAGAGAGTCGAGCGCGGCAAGACGTTCCGGATTGAGGTCGACATTCTTGGTCCGCTTCACGCGATCGATCAGCCTTGGAATCTCCCGATTACCTATCTCAAGTCCAAAGGTACGAGTGGCGACATCTTCCAGGTGGTGGGCTTCGTCGAGGACTACATAGTCGTAATTCGGCAGAATCGCTGCCATCGGTTCTTCTTTGCGAACGATCAGGTCCGTGAGAAAGAGAGCGTGGTTAACAACAATCAGATTAGCGTCACTTGCAGCGCGTCGGACTTTGTAATAGAAACAGTTGTCGTAGTAGTTGCACTCTTTTTGTCGACAGGTATCGGCATTCGCAGCAATTTCAAACCAGCTATCGTACTTGAACGGCAGGTCGGCGATGTCGCCCGTCTCCGTACGGCGAGCCCACTTCTTGACTTCCGTGAAGGTCGGGTCGACCGACATGAAAATGTCATCTTCGGCGCTGTCCAGATCTTGTTTGCAGAGGTAATTCCCGCGACCCTTCATCACCGCGGCAGTCACATCCACTTCTGGAAACAGCGATGCGGCGAGTGGAATGTCTCTGGAAATAAGTTGTTCCTGCAGGCTGATGGTGTGGGTGGAGATGACGACGGTCTTGCCCTTACCAATCGCTCGGATGGCAGGAATGAGATAGGCCATCGTTTTGCCGACACCGGTACCTGCTTCCACCATGCAGTGAACTGGAGAGGTGAATGCCTCTTCAATAACGTTTGCGACTTCTACCTGTTCCGCACGGTGTTCGAACTCTTTGAGGTGTTTCTGGAGCTCTCCGCCGGGAGCAAAGAGAGCGTCGATTTTCTGAGAGGCGCGAGCGCGGGACATGGGGGAGTGTAAATTCCTACGGTCGGTTTTTGATATAGAGGAGCTTGGTGGTTCGCGTAATCGTCGTACCTTTGCGGTCAAGGGCAGCAACCTCGATCAGGTGTTCGCCCTCGGTCCATTTACGCGTATCTTGCCGAACCATAAATGGCTCAGAATTCTGAATGGAGAGTACGTCGCCGTCCAGTTTATAGACAATAGCAGCAGGCTTCTCGCCCGGATGCACAGCGATACTCAAGTTGATGAGGCCACGCGCGGGAGCTTTCTTTGACCTTTCAAAGGCAGCATCTGCCGACACGCGATAACGCTCCGCCTCCAACTTTAGGGCCGTGAGCAACTCTTCCGGTTTCAGAGTGGATGCACCGACCGTAATTACCAAAATGTCGCCATCTACCGGAAGGAAATCATTTGGCAGCGGAGCAGGTCGCATGTTCATCAAGAGTTGAATAGGCGAATCGAGAGTGGGAGCGAGGGCGCTGAACGGACCCGCACCGGGGCCAACGTTGAGCATAATCGCGGCAGGGTCGAGCTTGTTAGTCGGGCTCTCCGGCAAAAGTCGAATGTACTTCCCGTTGCCAATCGCGATGGCAATGCCGTTGGCATTGGCGCGCATCACGAGGGGGACATTAGCCATGGCTCCAGGAGCCCGGTCGAATGCAGCCTTAGCCACGCGTGCTACGACAAGCCAGGAATTCCCTTTGTCAAAACTGTACTCGACAGCGCCGTGCTCCGTATTCTGGATTCGAATGCGATAGAGCTCGGGCAGACCGCCCTGTTGGGGTTTAGCCGCCGCCGGGCTGGAAAGGGACAGCAGGAACGCGACTGGCGCCCACGCGAACGTCCGGCAGAGCGCGGGCAGCATCCCGTGCGGTGCGTAGCTGGGCGTTGAGTCCCGGCACGCGGTGAGGCGAGGTCGCAGGCCCTGCAAAAGCCTGTTCCAGATAGGGCCACCACCCATAGTCATAGATGTGCGAGATATCAAAGATCATTACACCTTGCGAATGTCGTATCGCCGCCTGAATGGCCCGGGGAAAATCGGCCGGTGCGTCCTTATAGTTTATCATGTAAAGCCCGGCATAGACGGGAATGGCATTATCGACCGCCATTGTGCTCAGTTCAGCCGCCGCTTCAACTGTTCCGCCCTCTTCTTTTTTGCGCTGTCGGGCATCTTCACGATAGGGAACGGGATAATAGCAGCCCGTGCTCAACCAGTCGAGGAACTCTGCGTATCCCGACTGATTGTAATTCTCTGTGGCCCATGCCGTTTTGACGCGATAGTTTTCACTTCCCCAGTTTACGCCGGTGCCGTAATACTCCGTGTACCAGCTCCCGGTGTATGCTCCGATCTGTAATCCGGGCTTTGTCTTGTGGATGGCATCTGCCGCTTCTTTCAAGAAGTCCCGAATAATCTTCGACCGAAACTCTAGCCAGGGTTTGAACAACTGTCCACGCTTGAAATCTGATCCCGGTCTGGCGTCAAACCGGATAATGTCTTCCGGAAATCGCAGAACGGGTCGACCAATCCACTGCTCAAAGCTTTTACGGGTCATGTCGCTATAATCGTTAAAGACGTTTGCGT
>JBDUAM010000121.1:0-3263 GCA_040004655.1 Chthonomonadales bacterium
CGGATTTAGATGCGGCTATCTTGGACTTCTTCACATGGAGATTGTTCAAGAAAGACTTGAGCGCGAGTTTAACCTGCAACTCATCGCCACGTCTCCAAGTGTAGTTTTCCGCGTTTACAAAACAGACGGCACGGTAGAAGATATCGACAATCCTGCGTTCTTACCAGAACCCACTTACATCGACCATATTGAAGAGCCGTACGTCGACGCAACCGTATTTATTCCCGACACCTACGTCGGCGTGGTGATGGACCTATCGCGAGACCGACGAGGCATTTTCGTGAGCATGGACCACCCCGCTCCGCAGCGCGTAATGCTGAAATACCTTCTGCCCCTCTCTGAGATCCTCATGGACTTCTTTGACCTCCTCAAGAGCCGGACGCGTGGGTATGCCTCGTTCGATTATGAAGAGGCGGGATACCAAGAGAGCAATCTTGTCAAACTCGATATTCTGCTCAACAACGAACCGGTGGATGCACTCTCGTTCATCACACATCGAGACAAGGCACAATCCCGTGGTCGAATGCTCGTGGAAAAGTTGAAGGAAGTCATCCAGAGGCAGCAGTTCGAAATTCGAATACAGGCGGCTATCGGTGGAAAGATCATCGCAGCAGATCGAGTTTCGGCGTATCGAAAAAATGTGACTGCAAAGTGTTATGGCGGGGATATTACCCGAAAGCGTAAACTGCTAGAGAAGCAAAAAGAAGGAAAGAAACGCATGAAGCAGGTCGGCAGCGTGGAGATTCCACAGGAAGCCTTCCTCAGTGTCCTGAGGCTCGGTGAAGGTTAATTATTCTGCATAAAATCCGGAGACAGAAACGGTATGTACGGGTTTTTGCCGTCTGTACCGAATGTAAAGTGAAACCAGGCCGGTCGCCAAAATAGCAAATACAAAGAGTTCTGTACGAAGTTGCCCAATCAGTTGCGAGTTGATCTGAATTCCCATGGACCCAGATGCCGTTCCACCGCTCAACTTCTGCCCTAGCGCCTGCCATGCGGCACCCACGGGCGATCTTGAAGGAATTTCGGCAGTCGTGCCGATAGCAGACTGAACGTTTGACAAGACTCTGACCGCAATGGCGACGAGAGCCCCCACGTACATGCGCAACATTCCAATGGTAACTCTATTCTCTGTTCTACCAGAATTGGTATTTTTCACGGACAGTGATTTGATCGCCATTTCATACTTTCTTCGCTAACGCATGCCCAGGTTAACGTGTATCATTCAACGTTATGGAACATAATGCATTAACCAATCATTAGCCGGCGCCAATGTTAGCGTTTGATTATTTTGTTTACTACATCCCCGCAGACAGAGGAAAGAGAAATAGATTTGAATAACTATTACCGAAGCGAGTAACGGAAAGAGCCGTGCAATCGTCTAAGATTTGCATGGCTGTCCCGTAACCTGATGGCGGATTGAAGAGTGCAAGCGTCTGAGATATGCTCCTTCAGTCCAAATGCTTATGTCTTTGCACGCATATTTGATCAGGCGGATCGTTCATCGGCCGCCCACTTCCTCAATAGGGGGTATCACCACGATGTCTATTGCGCGAAACCGAATCCTAAATGGATCGCGCTTCTTTGCGGCCGCCGGAATATTGTCTGTTACGGCCGGTCTCTCCGCAATTGCGCTGATTTCTAAACCTGCTGTTAACGCAGGAAATGTCTCTACCCTCCCGTTGAGCCTTGATTGGAAATTCACCTCCTATCCATCGCCGTTGAACCATGCTCAACCGGTGAGTGGTGGAAAAGACGTTTTTTTCACGTCTGGAACAAGAATTTACTGCGTAAACGCCACTACTGGCGCCATGCATTGGAAATACCCGCAGGATGAGCCGCTCGGTGCCGCTGTGCTCGGCACCATGGCATACGCAGATGGCGTGATCTACGCAGGCTCGTCCGACGGTAACTTAATTGCATTAGATGCAATTACAGGTCGATTGAATTGGCAATATGACACACGAAGCACGATCAGTAATTCTTTGACACTTGCAGACGGCATTCTCTACTTCGGTAGTGGCAACAACAAACTTTGGGCTATAGACATCAAAACCCACGACTCTCTCGGGGCCTGGAAGAATGGTGTGTCACTGTCCGATGAAGTCACCGGTGCGCCGATTGTGGCAAATGGCTTTGTCTACGCGTTGACCCTGGATCAGGTGTTCCACGCAGTGGGCTCTGCGACGGGTAAAGAGAGATGGCAGTATCGCGTAAATGGCTCAGTCCTTCATCTTGCCCCCGTTGTGAACGGTGAATATGTCTATATTCCAAATGGATCTAATATCACATGCTTACTGGGCCGAACGGGCGCAAATCGATGGAATCAATTCCTGCGATTTGACGTGGCTGTTACGCCGGTCATCGCAAACGACACCCTGTTCGTTATTACAGTAGACAATCAGCTCGATGCCTATGACGCTCGAACCGGTCGCCGCAAGTGGAAGAACAGTGTCAAGGTGCCATTCGAGGTCACTTGCGCTCCGGTTGCGAGTGACAACCATCTGTTCGTCGGAACTACGGCAGGCGGGCTCTACGCTATGGATACAGAGACTGGTAACGTACAATGGTCCTACAAATCGATTCCAGCCACTCGCACGGATGCTGTACCAACGCAAACGAATGTCTCGGCGTCACCAGTCGTCAATGGCAATAGCCTTCTGGTTCTTTCGGACGACGGCAGTCTCCTCTCATTCAGAGCAGACGCGGTTGATACTACTCCTCCGGTTATTTCAGACGTTGAACCAGAGATGGGAGTTGTTGCCAAAGGTACGCCGCCAATCCACATTGAAGCAAAGATCATTGACGAAGGTTCGGGAATTAATCCAGACACCGTCAAGATCCTTATCGATGGTGAAGGTGCGGCGAAAAAACCTGAAGGTAAAGAGAACTACGATAAGACCGGGTACCGCTTCGACCAAGAGTATTCAATATTGGAATATGACGTTCAAGCTCCCCCGGCTGCATCCGCAGTTCGACCGCTTATTGATGGCCGCCACACTATTACGATTACCGCAACAGACTGGCGCGGAAACGTTGGAACTAAGTCATGGAATATCACGATCGATAATACGGTGAGCAAGTCACTTGCTAAAAAGCGACCTGCCAATGCAAACTCTGGCCCCGGCGGTGGAAATGGCTTACCTGGGGGTAAGGGTTCCGGTAGCGGCGGTAGCAGTGGTGGTAGTCGCGGTCGCCCTGGTGGCGGCGGTGTCGGCGGATAGTTCTTCTCGCACACCTGCTAACTTCATGAGGGTCAATGG
>JBDUAM010000401.1:0-3258 GCA_040004655.1 Chthonomonadales bacterium
GGCTTACTCGTCTTCGTCAACGCCATAAATATTATTAACTTGATTAGATTATATCCGCCGAACACTCGATAGTCAACTGTCACAACAAGAATTCACATAAAACTATCGCATCAATTCCTCCAAAATGGGCGATGTGATATTTACTATCTTTGAAGGTAAAATTCGCAGGTAATGCAAAGTAGAGGTAAAGTAAGAGTCCTTTTGACCGGTTGGTTGTAGGAATCCGGTCGATCCTGGCGAGGATACCCTGAGTTTGAATACACACGAAGATTGGGACACAATTTGGAAGTGGCAGTGGTTTAGGCGTGCCACCTGGCAGCCTTATTTCCGTGACGCCAACCATCCAGAAGGCCGTGCAGCGCGAACCACGCCAATTTGGACGTGGGCGCTGCAGTCGCTCGGGTGCGAGAGTGTGCTGGATGCGAATGTAGGACTCGGTCTTCGGGCTGTCTTGCTAGCCGAAGCCGGTTTCAATGTTACTGGCGTCGATATAAGCCCGGTCGCCGTGCTGCATGCTTCTGAACTTGCTGCCTCTCGCGATCTCGATTTCCCGATATATGTAAGTGAGTGTTCCGATCTTGCGTCCAGCTTTGAAAAACGATTTGACAGCGTAATCAATGACTCGTTTGTCTGGATTCTGGATCGCAAGGACCTGCTTGTTGCCGCTAAGAACATATACACAGTGTTAAAGCCAGGCGGGAAATTAATCTTCACCGGTCCTGATCAACATTCTGGCCCAATGGACAGGTCCAGCACCATGGATCATACGTGGCGATCCGCACCTAGATTCCAGATTCGAAGTGACTATGAGCGAGATGATACATTTCTTACGCTCGTAGTGGCCCGTGATCGTGAAGAAGTCGGTGTTGTAGAGAATTACATATTTGTTGTTCGCGATAAATCTGGAGTCAGGTTGGAAATGGCGTCTATTTGCAACGCAATTCTCTGGTCATACGAAGATTACGAGAGTGTATTGAAAGAGGCGGGTTTTCAGAGTGTTGAGAGTATTGCGGTGCCCGTCGGTCGACGTGAGCACATGCTTAACGTTGCTACGAAGTAATTATTCCCCGATTCGTAATCTAACCGGTCCACTTTTTAACAATGCCTGGCATGCAAGTCTCTGGTAATCATTTCGGGTTTCGAGGGTATCGAGTCGATCCGCTTCTGGCCATTCCATTTCGGATAATCGATATTCTCCATCGACAATCGTTACCAGGCATGTTGTACAGGAACAGTTTCCGCCGCACTCGTGTTCAATATCAACGGAATTTCCGAGAAGCGCATCAAGAATCGTGTCGCCGGCAAGCGCTTCGAATTGCTGAGAACCATCAACGGTTACGACCTCAACAATGACCGAACGCCTATCCCGCGGAGGCTTTCCGTGCGGCTCGAAGGGTTCGTCCATGTTCGGCAATCCTGTCGACTGCATAATCAATATCGTTGCGGTCATTGAATCGACCGATCCCAAAACGCAGGGTGGAAAGCGCTCGTTCTTCTGATGCGCCAAGAGCGCTAAGCACGTGTGACGTCGTGCCTGACCCGGACGAGCAGGCGGAGACAGAAGAGATCGCAACTTCCGGCATCATCATCATCAATGTTTCGCCGTTAATACCGTTCAGAGCGATGCTCATGTGGCCAGGTAATCGACGAGATTCGTGTCCGTTGACACAGACGTCGCCAAGTTTCTCTTTTAGTCCATCATGTAGACGCGTGCGAAGATAGACCAGACGATCAATCTCGGCCGGCATATCTTCCATGCAGAGTTGGAGTGCAGTCGCCAATCCAACAATTCCCGCGACATTCAGAGTTCCACTTCGATATCCATTCTCGTGTCCGCCGCCATCCATTTGGGCCACGAGTTTTAGACCAGATTGGTGTCTAACGTAGAGTCCACCTGAACCCTTGGGGCCATATATTTTGTGAGCCGTAAATGACGCCATGTCGACATTCATGTCGCGAACATCAAAGGGCACTTTGCCAATGGCCTGAGTGGCATCCGTGTGAAAAAGGACTCCCTCTTCGCGGCACAACGTACCAATACTCTGAATGTCCTGTAGAACACCTATCTCGTTGTTGCCTGCCATAATGGAGACAAGAACTGTGTCAGGTCGAATGGCGGATTTCAATTCAGCAAGACTGATCATTCCCGTCTCGTCAACACCGAGGTAAGTTACGCTCCAGCCAAGTTTTTCGAGGTGCTTGTAACTGTCGATGACGGCCTTATGTTCCGTCAACGAGGTGATGAGGTGCCTACCTTTTTCCTGAAGGAGCTCGGCGGCACCTTTGATGGCGAGGTTATCTGATTCGGTTGCACCGGATGTAAATACAATTTCGAGTGGACTTGCAGCGTGAAGGCATCGGGCTATTTGCGCTCGACTTTTTTCAACGGCCGCTCGAGCAGTTCGACCAAAAACGTGGCCACTACTGGCGGCGTTGCCAAAATGCTCCGTGAAGTAGGGGATCATCGCTTCCAGGACCCGCTGATCCATGGGGGTAGTCGCGTTGTTGTCGAGGTAAATTGGCAGCTTGGTCATTAAACGGTGCATCTCCAGTAACATGTTTGCCGTTGAGGCGGTATAGATTGTAGCAGAACAATGGCGACTGCCAATAAGCCACCCGAGAAGTAGGGAGTAATTATTATGCTGGTTTGGGCCTGTATCGCACCCCATGGGGGCGAGGTGATTCCGGAGCTTGCGCAATCAGATTTAGGACGGATGCAAGTAACCAGAACCGGCATGGAACTGTTGGGTGAAAGATGCCTCAAAGCGCAGCCCGATACCATTATTGTGATGACTCCGCATGGGATTTATGACGAGTCCTTAGTAACCATTGGACACGCCGGGACGGCTTTCGGCGAGCTGGATGGCGACGGCAGCCATGTGGAAGCCGAGTTTGTCTGTAACACGGATTTGGTCACGAGAATTGCCGCTCAATGCAAAGAGTTGAAATTGCCGATTTGTCTGGTGCAGAGCCACGATGAGAATAATCAACCCGCCCCATTTCCTTTGGATTGGGGATGTCTCGTTCCATTATGGTTTATGGGTGCAAATTGGGACGTTAAGCCGAAAGTGGTCGTAATGTGTCCTGGTAGGCAGATCCCTCGGGGCGAGTTGGTAAACTTCGGCAGAATGATTGCTGAGGTCTGTGAAGCATCGTCGGAGAGAATCGCATTCATCTGTAGCGCCGACCTCGGACACGGTCACGATGCCGATGGCCCATACGGATTTACTCCTGTATCAGCGGAATTCGATGCGGTCT
>JBDUAM010000569.1:0-3258 GCA_040004655.1 Chthonomonadales bacterium
CTCCATCCACGGCAACGCCGAGGGAGCGCGGGCGTCCCCGCCCGCAACCGCTGAGTTGTAATTAAGGGTTTTCGTTCTGGTCAGAATGCCATCTGTGCGGACGAGGACGTCCGCGCTCCGGTTACGATGTGATCGTTAACATGGTACGGCAAGGAATCTAAACATGCGGTGCCGAACGAATCCATAACCAATCCACTGCTCCCGCGCGAAAAGAGAAACGAATGTCCGCGACACTCATACACAACGGAACCCTCATCGACGGCACTGGTGCCGAGCCCATTCCAAACGCCGGGATATTGATTCAGGACGGCAAAATACAATCGGTCGGCCCCATGGGCAAAGTTAAAGATGTCGCGCCGGACGTCACTCAGATCAATGCTCATGGCGGATTCATCCTGCCCGGGTTTATTGACTGCCACGTACACTTCATGTTAGAGGGGCTCAACCTGCAACGCGACATGATGACCCCGTTCTCCACGCGCTTTTACAACTCGGTCAACTACATGCGCAAGACGCTCGATGCGGGTATCACCAGCGCGCGCGATGCCGGAGGCGCCGATGCCGGAATCAAGCACGCCGTAGATACCGGCGTGGTCGCGGGACCACGAATACAGATCAGTATCTCCGTTCTCTCGATTACCGGTGGGCATGTCGACTTCTGGATGCGCTCCGGCAACGAATTCCACATTTTGCCCGAATATCCCGGAAACCCGAATGGCATCTGCGACGGTGTGGACGGCGTGCGCAAGAAGGTCCGCGAAGTCCTCCGCGCTGGCGCCGACATCATCAAAATCTGCGCTACTGGCGGCGTGATGAGCCCCACCGACCATCCAGATTTCACCCAATTCTCGCCAGAGGAATTAGATGTGATCGTCCGAGAAGCTGGGTATCGCAATGGGGTAAAGGTGATGGCGCACGCGCAGGGGTTGGAGGGAATCAAGAATGCCGTTCGGGCAGGAGTCCACTCCATCGAGCACGGAATCCACCTCGACAATGAAGCTATCGACATGATGGTGGAGCGGGGAACCTTCCTTGTGCCGACGCTACTCGCTGCAAAGTCCGTTGTGGAGATCGGTACGGCGGGCGGACAGTCAGAAGTCGCGGTTCGCAAAGCCGAGACGGTGTTTGAAGCCCATCGGGAGAGCATCTTGAAGGCGCACAAGGCTGGCGTTAAGATCGCCATGGGCACGGATGCAGGTGTGTTCCCACACGGGACCAATCTGCGAGAACTCGGACTTATGGTCGGGATTGGCATGACGCCAATGGAGTCGATTGTTGCTTCTACGAAAACTGCGGCTGAGTGTCTTGGATGGCAGGATCGCGTGGGAACTCTGGAAGCGGGCAAGCTGGCGGATATCGTCATCACGAAAAACAACCCGCTGACTGACATTGAGGGACTCATCGACCACAGTAACATTCAATTCGTAATCAAGGGCGGCGAAGCGGTGAAGAGCCCGGCTTAGCCACTAATAAACATCCATGTTCTTCAGGGCGTCGAGGAAATCAGTTGGACTAAGTTTGCGTTCGGTGTCGGTGGTGTCCGCGATGCGAATGAGCGCCTGCAAGCCCGCCTCGTTTACTACCGCCCGCAGGTCGGCGCCGCTGTAGCCTTCGGTTCGACCCGCAATCTCAGCCAGGTCGACGCCATCAGAGAGCTTCACTTCTTTCGTAAAGAGTTTCAGCAACGAGATTCGACCATCTGTATCCGGCAGCGGAATCTCGATCTCACGGGATAGTCGTCCACCGCGTCGCACAGCGGGGTCAAGCATGTCGGCCCGGTTGGTGGCTCCCACGAGAAACACCCGATTGTTCGACTTCATGCCGTCCATCTCTTGCAAAAACTGGTTGACTACCTTATCGGAATGGATGGCCACGCCGCCCTGACGGGCAGGCAAAAGCGCGTCTATCTCGTCGATGAAGATGATGGATGGCGCAGAAGCTCGAGCTTTCGCAAACAGATCCCGCACACGCTGCTCCGATAGTCCGACGTACATCTGATTGATGTCGGCAGGGGTGATGGTGAAAAACTTACACTTCGCCTCAGCCGCCAGAACCCGTGCGATGGTGGTCTTGCCTGTGCCCGGTGATCCCTTTAGCAGAATCCCAGAAGGCGCTTCGACCCCCAGATCTTTCGCGGCAGCCGGATTCTCCAGCATCAACTGCATTTGCCGAAGTTCGCGCTTGGTCTTGGCATCGAGGACCAGATCATTCCAGGTCAAACGTCCTTGAACGGGCGCCGCTTCGTCAACATATGCCCCGCCGGCGCTCTCGGTGAAATCCTGAAGAATATTTGCGATCTTGACATTGCTCGGCTGCAGGGAGTTGGCCTTTTTGATCTCTGCTACCGCCTCCGCAACGTACCCGAGTTCTTTCAGACCAAGCCCGAGAAAGGCATACGAATCGGCATGATTGGGGTCGATTACAATCGCGGCCCGCAGCCAGAAGGTCGACTCCTGCAGCAGTCGCTTGTGCCGCGCAAACTTCTTCTGACGTTCTTTCGCTGCCGCTTCAAATCCAAAAACTTTTGCGCCGTATCCGACCGCCAGATCGGCGGCAGACGGCTTCACCGTTTCGGCCCATCGGTAATAACTCTTGCCCAGTTGAAAGCGAGCTTCTGCAGACGTTGCATCCAGGGAAGTTGCCTGTTTGAATTCGGTGCAGGCTCCCGCCCAGTCCGTTCGGTTCGCGCAGGATGTCCCTCGTTCCATGGCAATGGCAAATTGGTTATTGGTCGGCGGCATAAAGATTTTCTACTCCAGATATTCTCTTCGCAAGATACCCTACGACGCAAAGACAGGTCAGGTTGCAGTCATAAATCGACTTGCAAGTCTTTCCCGACAACCTCCTCGCGTTGACCTCTCTCCGGTCTAAATGCCATAATATAGAATGGATGCGCTGGACCAAATCGGTCTGCGGCATCCACTTATTGTGTTCGACGCTCTGGTCCGAGGAAGCACCCGCGTGTCCGCACCTGCACTCAAAACAAAGGAGTTGTATCCATGCCCGTACGTGTAGGCATTAACGGTTTTGGTCGCATCGGCCGCCTGACGCTTCGCACCATTTTGCAGAGACATCCCGAAGGTATTGAAGTTGTTGCCATCAATGACCTAACTGACAGCAAAACGAACGCGCACCTCTTTAAGTGGGATTCTACTTTTGGCCCGTTCAAGGGCAACATGACGGTTGAAGAGAAAGATTTCATTGTCAATGGCGAGAAGGTTCTCGTTTTCTCTGAGCGCGAACCAGCAAACATTCCGT
>JBDUAM010000025.1:0-10965 GCA_040004655.1 Chthonomonadales bacterium
AGTTACTGTGCCACATATGGGAAGACAACTTAGGCTTGTTACATATGACATTTCCAATGACGGCAAAAAAATTGCATGGTTGTTTTTTGTCCTGCATCCTGACCGGAGTTCTAATACCTCGCCAGTTCCGTTATCTGGCGTGATCGTAACCACAGATAGCTTTGGAAGGCAGATCAAAGTTGTGGAAGAGTTTACGGAAAAGGAAGCCCATGCGGTGTATTATTCTCCGCAATTTTGTTGGTCGCCGAACGACCATTTCCTGGCGTACGTTCGAGATATGGACATTTGGGTCCATGAGTTTCGTTGACTTCGACGCAGTGTGAGCTTTCCGCTCCCACCCGTAGGTGAACCTATGGAAGGAGACTCTCGTCGAATGGCGAAACTACTATCATCACCAATCCAGTGCATCAAGGGAGAGCCCATATGTCGACCCAAACCCCAAAACCTACTCGACGCCAATTCATTCAGACCGCCGTCTCAACCGCATTCGCCGTACCGATGATCGTGCCGCGTCACTGCGTCGCGGGGTCTGGCATGCCCGCCCCGAGTGAAACCGTTACTATTGGCATGATCGGCTGCGGCATTATGGCCTTCAATTTCCACTTCTCCACGCTGCTTGGCACGAAGGATGCACGGATAGTCGCCGTCTGCGATGTCGACACCACCCGTCGGAACTTCGCGAAGTCGCTGGTCGAATCGCGCTACTCCAAAGATGGACAATCGGCGAAGTGCGATGACGCAGTGGACTATCGCGCCATCATCGGCCGAAAGGATATCGACGCGGTGCTGATCGCCACACCGGAGCACTGGCACGCGATACCCATCATCGAGGCCTGCAAGGCGGGCAAGGATGTCTACTGCGAGAAGCCACTCACGCTCACACTGCTGGAGGGCAAGCGGTGCATTGAGGCCGTGCGCAAGCACAAGCGCGTCTTTCAGACGGGCAGCCAGCAGCGCAGCAACGTCTTCGGCGACTTCCGGCAGGCGGTGGAATTTCTGCGGAGTGGTCGGATTGGGACCATCAAATCCGTGACGGTGGGAGTCGGCGGCCCAAGCAAGTGGTGCGATCTGCCGGGGGAGCCGATGGAACCGGGCCTCGACTGGAATATGTGGCTCGGCGCCGCCCCCATGCGACCCTACAGCTCAATCCTTAGCCCTCGCGGCAAACACAACCACTTCCCCGCATGGCGCAACTATCGCGAGTACGCGGGCGGAGCCCACTCGGATATGGGCGCGCACCACTACGACATTGCCCAGTGGGCGCTGGGGATGGACGAATCAGGTCCAGTCGAGATCATTCCGCCCGACGATGCGAAGGCCGAAACCGGAGTGCGATATCGCTACGCCAACGGAGTCGAGATGACCCACGGCGGGCCCAGCGGATGCGTCTTCACGAGTACGAACGGCACGCTGCACATAGATCGAGGTGAGTTGACGTCTAATCCGGCTGATGCCGTCAAGGAGCCGCTGAGCGCGAAAGAGGTGCATCTGCCGGTTTCGCCCGGGCACCATCGCAACTGGCTGGACTGCATCAAGTCCCGCGAGAAGTGCATCGCAGACGTCGAGATCGGCGCGCGAACGGTGGCCGTGGTCCAGCTCGGCAACCTCGCCTACTGGAACCACGAGACCATCAAGTGGGACCCAAAAGCATGGAATTTCGCGCCGCATTCTGGTAACCCGAAGTGGTTAGACCGCGAGCGTCGATTGGCCCTGCCGAAGGCCTGAAGGCTGAATGCTCAAGGCTGAATGCTGAATCACGGCGAGTTACCAGAACAGCAGATAACGTCGCGCCAAGTCATCCTGAGCGAGAGCAAAGGATCTGCCTGTATGTGACTTCACTCTCGGCGCACTAATCGAGGGGCCAAACAAGTCTACGACAAAAGCAGGTCCTTCACTCTCGTTCAGGGTGATGTTTCAGCCATTCCCAAAATTTTTCCCCAAACCTATTGACCACCAAGCGACTATTGTGAGATAATTTGCCACTTAAATATCCATCGTTGGAGTGCCCAATGAACCTGCTCTTTCGCGTCGCGTTTTCTGTTGTTGCGTTGTCTGCTCTTCTGCAGTCCCCGTCGATATCACAGACTGCCAAGAAGACCAATTATCTCGTCAACACGCGCAGTGGGCAGCTATTCTCGATTGACCCCACGGCAGCCACGCTCATTCTGAAGCCCCGAATCGGCGTGAACGTGACCTACCGATACTCCGAGAAGACGCAGTTCGTGAAGAATTTCACGTGGGCCGAACCTATAGCTTTCAAACCCGGCGATCCCATAGTCGTGCGGTTCAGAAAAGGGTCCGTTGGCCCGTCCAGTGCAACGGATGTGGTGGATAAGGCATCCTTCGACTGGCTGAATCGAATTCGACACGAACCGGTGCAGGTCATGATTAAGGAGATTTCGGAAGAGTCATTGCTGGTAACCGACGGACCAACGAAGGCGGAGATCGAGTACAAACTATCCGAGAAGACGACCTACACCAAAGGCGGAAAAGCAGCGACCCTGGCGGATTTCAAGGTTGGAGAAACCGTTCACGTCATCCCGCGATCTCTGCCGGGCGGCAATCTTCAGGCCATCGCGGTGGCGGATATCAAGGTCGACGCCATCCACTTGAAAGAGCGATCCAAGTTGACAGTGACGGGAACCATTCGCGCTATCGACCTGAAGAAGATGATCCTCTCGTTCCGCTCCACAACCGGTGACGACCGCGATTTTGAAATCGCGGAGGAGTGTGTCGCCACGCAATTAGGCAAGCCGATTGCGCTGACGCAGTTGCATGCCGGACTCAACGCGACCATTCACCTCACCCGCCGAGAAGAAGATTCCCAGGTCGTCACGAAGATTACCGTGCACAGCAAGAAATCATCGACCAGGAAGCCAGTGATTCGTAAACCTTTGCCGGATGATTCAATACTGCTCCCCAAACCGGTGGGCAAAAAGACTCCGCCTTAATCAGAGGAAGTTGCGCTCTTCTTGCTCTCTCGCTCATCAATATGGACAACCAGGTGATTGCCACTGCCTTGTTCGGCGGCCATCAGCGTGCGCAGCTGAAGCAGGCCGGGATTACCTTCAAATGTTTTGGCGGCATTGGCAAGATTGCGGATTGCCGCCGATTCTCCACGTGCCCGTTCGAGCGCCGCGAGGCCCTCTTCTCGCGCGACCACGACCTGCGCAAATACCCGTTTCAACTCTGTGGGGAAGTTGATGTCTTTCACACCGGCATCGATCCACTCTAGGCCAAGCGCCGTCGCTGCGGGTGCACACCGAGTGGTCAATTGCTCCGCGATAGTCTGACGTGCAGTCAGTAGGTCGTCGATGGGGAATTCACCTACAATCTCCCTGAGCGCCATCTGCACACGCACATAAAGAGCGTCTTGAAACCTCTCACTCGAATTGGCGGCAAGCTTCGGGTCGACCACTTTGTAGGTCACCACCACGCTCAACTTGATCCCCACGTTGTCGGCGGTGAGCATCTCCTGACCGGAGATCGTGAGGTCGACCGGGCGCATATCAATAACCGTAACGCTGTCTTTTGACTTTGACAGTCGATATTGTCCGGGCTCAAGAATGCGCTCAAATCGACCCTCGTGGTAGAGGAGTCCGTGCTGAAAGTCGTAGATTGTGTAAAGCATTCCAAACATAATTCATTCACCTGAAGGTTTAAACTGCACTCATTCTTGAAGGGTCACGTCTCCCAGCGGAGGTCTGAACCTGCAAGGCCGTCGGACGTTTACCCGAAGGCAGACCCTTGCAAGAATGAGCGCAGTTGTTCTTAAAAGCAGGTTGGAGGCCAACGCGGAATCTCGAAGCGCTACGCGCTGCGTTTACCTTGCACACCGCCCTGTGAAATTGATTTTACCTAAATGGTGACCGATATCAACGGAATTCACTTTGGTGCCATCTCGGTAATCACATTCATCTCTTGCAGCAATTCAGTTGCAGGGGTCGAAGTTTTCATTCTTTAGCTTCTCCAGCCTGCAGCTCACTTAATCTCAGTTTAGCCTGCGCGCTGTAGTAAGTCTCGATACCACAGTCGACCGCGGCCTGGTACTCGATGCGCGCATCTTCGGTTCGACCCAACATCTTCAGGCATTCGGCTTTCAGGTATCTATATTTCGGAATATCCACCGGATCAG
The DNA here is from genome assembly GCA_040004655.1 of Chthonomonadales bacterium. Taxonomy (GTDB): domain Bacteria; phylum Armatimonadota; class Chthonomonadetes; order Chthonomonadales; family CAJBBX01; genus JBDUAM01. Next base: position 4,136 of record JBDUAM010000025.1, read on the forward strand.
GGCCTAGCGCCACGTACCGATCTAAATAACCAAGCGCTTTTTCGGGTTCTTTCAGCTCCATCCAGGCGCGGGCGAGAAAGTGGTTGCAAGACAGTGATCCACTTCGGTCATCCGGGAAGGTAGTTAACGATTCCTCTAATTCCGCGGTCAGGTTCTCGACCACATCGCTGTCGCCGAGTTGCCCGAGGGCCCACACCCGGTAACTCTTAACCATTCGAGTAAGTTTCGGATCGGTGGAATAATGGTCCGCCGCTTGATCTAGATAGGGGATCGCCTCGCTTGGCTCACGCTTTGATAAATGGATGTTAGCGTGGCCGACATAGGATAGTCCTTGGACGCGCTTCTCGAACACCGGCACCGCCAATGAATTCGATTTCATCGATATCTCAAGCATCTGCCGCGCTTCATCATATCTGCCAAGAGCCATCAGACACTCATATTGCTGCATCCTTGCCATTCTTTTGGCAGTCAGACTCTGAGTTGCCGCTTCGTCGCAGAGCCCGATTGCCTCGGTCAGATACCCACGCTTTCGTGTGATACCAGCAAGGGCGGCCATCGTCTGGCCGGCGCCCTCCCGGTCACCCATTTTCTTCTGGAGATCGACCGTCTGTTGATAGAAACGCTCGGACTTTTCAAGGTCGCCAAGGGATCCAAATGCGGTGCCAGCGGATTTATTGGCCAGGGCCGTTATTTTCACGTCGCCGCCAGCGTTTGCGGCTTCCTCCGCCCAGTCCGCCGCTTCGTGCATTCTGCCGGCATTAAATGCACAGTTGGAGAGGTTGCAAAGCAACGTCGCGCGAAGATGCGGACTTCGCTTGCCACCCAATTCCAGTGCGCGCTGGAGTAACTCAATGGCCTCCGGGTATTTCTGGGACCGGGTAAGACCTTGCGCTTTCGCGAGGAGCGTTGTCGGATTCTCGGGACCTTCCTGAAGGTCGCTCGCGGCAAGGTTTCGCTGTGCTTCGGCATCATCGGTTCGGCCGGCCGCTTCGTGAGCATCGGCCATGCGGGTCCTTACCATCGAAACCAACGCAGAGTTTTTGATCTCGCGAAGGAAGGCTTCGCACTCCTCAATGCACTCGTCGAATTGCTTCTCTGAGAGCAGCATCCACGTGAGTCGCAAGTAGATCGTGCCTCTAATAGCCCTGCCGACGATGGACTTTCTGGCCAGCATCTTTCGGAGTATCTTGATGCTGGCGTAGCGCTTGCCCTGATAGGCGAGTCGACTGGAGACGCCCAGCCCGAGTCCGTAATACGAGAATTCGCGAAAAAGCCAGAGTGCAGCAAATGCGATCAGTAAGACAACAATGATCCAGAACAAAATTCATCACCATTATTCACTACGGAGTGAATAGACTGAGTTTTCAGAATTGTACCACGATGATCACTTCTAATGGGAGGGGTAAACATACAATTGACAATCCCGACCACGCCCTGTACAATGGACTAATAGCTATTTTGGGTTGCCGGGTCGAAAGTTAAGCAGTAACCTGCAATCGGGAATTGGGGGTCGACAATGGTGAAACGAATTCGGCTTTTTTGCCTGAGCATAACCTTATTGTTTGTTGTCGCTGGTGTCTCCCGGGGGCAGGTTCCGTTACCTCCATACCCAGCTTCGGAGCGAGGGGTTGCAATCTTAAGGTCATACAAAACCAATCCGAGTGTATTGGAGTTGGCAAAACAGAGATACAAGGCGGTGCATGCACTCGAACTGCGGTACGACACCCGGCTGGCATCGGCAGGCTTATCCGGCATAAAGGTATTGTTTCCCGAGCTCAGGTCTAATAGATTTTATGTATTACTGGAAAATTCTACTCTTGACGGCACCGAAGCCCAGTGGAGGTTCATGTGTTACGCCATGAATAAATCAAAGCTTCATCGAAAATGGTCTATTGAGGTAACGACTTTTAGTGACAGCAGCCATCTTAACAACCCTTCTGACTCACTCACCGAATATCTAAGGACGCGAACCTGTAAGCCCGCAAATACTACACCCAAATCTATATGGCGTGAATTGCGTGCAAAAGCAAAGTACACCATTTATAATTTGGATTCTATCGTTGAAGCATTCTATATATATTCGTCCAATTGGCAAGATCATTCCAAAACACGATGGGACATTTGGGCCGCATTTGATATTGAATTTGATCCGTTCACGCGTAAGAAATTGACTACTGTAGATACTGTTGAACCTAATGTAGTTGGTTTAGACAAGTTTTTTCTTCGATATGGATACCCGCCCTCGCTGGAAGAGGTGACGGCCATGACCAAAACGGGAAAGTAGATTTTGCGTTTCGCGGTTTCGGCGGCCTCAAGCGTGTGGCGGACGAATTAATATCCTCATTCCCCAGTTGTACGGGAATGTCGTTCCACATACTTGCGAAGCACGCCGTCCATTCGTGATTGCCAGCCTTCTCCCGTAGATTTGAAGTACTCTACAACCTCGGGGCTGTACCGCACAGAGAGCAGCACCTTCTTGTTCTCAGACTTCGGGCGACCGCGGAGCGCTTGAATTGGGACCATCGCCTTAAGTTGCTTAGGCGTCAGCGGAAGCGCATCGGGATCAAGTTTGGCCGCAGCCGTAATAGCCCTGTCCTCTTCTACAGTGGGCATTTGAACAGCAGACTGGTCAGTCTGGATTCCATCTTCTCTGGCCACTTCGGATCCGATTTGCATTCTTTATTGTAGCTACAATAAATACGTTTGTCAATCGCTAACGCAGTCGAGTCATGTTTTGAGGTGAGGTTGCCGTATTGCTATTGAAGCTGGGATACAATGGGAATAGCATTGTTGCGCGGCGGGAACAGACTTGACTATGGGGATGAGTCTCGCGAAGAAGAAGAGCCGACTTCTTAAAGGTCCCAATTAACAACTACCCGCACAGCCATTCCAATTGACAATCCGGACCACGCCCTGTACAATGGACTAATAGCTATTTTATGCCTTTAGGCCGTGACCTACCCTCAGGAAATGGAATCAACAATGGTACACCGAATTCGGCTTTTTTGCCTGGGCATAACCTTATTGCTTGTTGTCGCTGGTGTTTCCCGTGGGCAAGTTCCGTTAGAGCGGTACCCTGCTTCGGAGCGAGGGGTTGCAATCTTAGAGTCTTACAAATCTAATCCGAGTGTGTTGGCGTTGGCAAAGCAACGATACAAGGCGGTACATGCGGTCGAACTGCGTTACGACAGTCTGGTGGCTTCGGGAGGCTTATATGGAATTAAGGTTTTGTTTCCTGAGTTCAGGTCCGATAGATTTTATGTATTACTGGAAGGCGCTTACCTTGAAGGCGGCGTAGCCCAATGGAGATTCATGTGTTTCGCCATGAATAAATCGAAGCTTCATCGAAAATGGTCTATTGAACTAACTACTTTCAATGACAGAAGCCATCTTAGCGACTGGTCTGATTCACTCACGGAATATCTACGGACGCGGGGGTGCAAGCCGGCAAAGACTACGCCCAAATCTATATGGCGTGAACTGCGGACAAAAGCAAAGTACACCATTTATAATTGGCTTTCTATCATCGAAGTATTCTTTGTCCATTCGTCCAATTGGCCAGATCATTCCAAGGAACTGTCTGAAGTTTGGTCCGCATTCGACTTAGAATTTGATCCGTTGACTGGTAAGAACGTGTCCAAAGTAGATCCTGTCACGCATACTTGGGAGGTCACGGACAAGTTTTTTCTTCGATATGGATACCCGCCCTCGCTGGATGAGGTGACGGCCATGACCAAAACGAGCAAGTAGATTTTGTTGTTCGCGGTCGCGCCTGCCTCAAGCGTCCGGTGGGTTGAAGAAGTGATGTGGAGATAACATGCGAAAAAAATGAACCGGACCAGTGTGATTATTCTGATTGTTGCCGCGTTGACGGTGGCGGTACCGTCTTTGATTGTCTATTCATACTATGACCGCGCCAGGAAGGGTGACCAGCTAATTACCGCTATTAGTGCGGGGAATACGGACAAGGCTCTTTCGCTGCTTAATTCCGGAGCTGATCCAACTCATGTCGGGATATACATTAGGTCTGAGGTTACTCCCATCCAGATTGCATGCTATCGCAGAAACGGTGAGGTTATTAGATGTCTACTTTCACACGGTGTTAAACCCTGGGTGGTTGGCCAAGACAAGGCATCACTCATTCGTCGTACGTTGGAGGTCCCCGACAATGCTTCGCAGCAGAAGTCCAACGAGATTATGCAAATGTTGATCGATCATGGAGCCGATGTAAATGCTGTCAGTGAGTTTGACCATTCACCGTTAATCTTTGCTATAGGTTTGCAGCAAAACGACACCGTTAAGTTTCTTATTGATCACGGGGCGGATGTTAACCAGCCCAACGGAATAAGAGATTCTCCTCTTGCATTGTCTACCTCCACTGGAAGCACGTTCGCCGTGCGAATATTACTAAATGCTGGCGCCGATCCAGCAAAATCTGGTACGACATTTGAAAATCTTATCGAGACCGCGGACAAACACAACTACCAAGATATCGTCGCAATTCTCAAAGACGCCATGGCGAAGCGCAAGGCTGCCGCGACCACTGGGCCGAAGAAGTGATGTGGAGATAACATGCGAAAAAAGATGAACCGGACCCGTGTAATTATTCTTATCGTTGCCGCGTTGACGGTGGCGGTGCCTTTATTGATTGTCTATTCCTACTATGACCGTGCCAGGAAGAGTGAACAGCTACTTATTGAGATCGGTTGGGGTAATACGGACGAAGCGCTATCGTTGCTTAGATCTGGTGCAGATCCAAATTATGCTGGGCCACTTGACGGCATTAGGGTTGTTGCAATTGAGGTTGCATGCGAGAACAGAAATGTTGAGGTTGTTAGGTATCTTCTTTCGCACGGTGTTAAACCCTGGGAGGTTGGCCAAGACAAGGCGTCACTCATTCGGCGTACGTTGAAGTACCCTGACAACGGTTCGCCGCAGAATGGCAATGAGATCATGCAAATGTTGATCGAGCATGGAGCGAATGTAAACGCTATTGACAAGTCTCAAACTTTGCCCATAATCGAAGCTGCGGCGATGTCGATGAACGACGCGTTAAAGTTCCTTATTGACCACGGGGCAGATGTTAACTTGGCTACCGGTACAAATAATTCGTCACTCGTGGTGGCTTCGGCATTTGGCAACAAACTCGGCCTTAAGCTTTTGCTGAACTCTGGCGCGGACCCATCCAAATGTGGCACTACTTTTGAACAACTTATCGAGATAGCAAGAAAATACAACCACAAAGAAGCCGTCGCGATTCTCAAAGACGCCATGGCGAAGCGGAAGGCTGCTGGGTCCGGTGGGTTGAAGAAGTAATATGGAGCTAACATGCGAAAAAAGATGAACCGGACGAGTGTAATTATTCTGATTGTTGCCGCGTTAACGGTGGCGGTGCCGTCGGTGATTGCCTACTCTGATGATGACCACGACAGAAAGGGTGAACAGTTAATCACAGCTATCCGTTCGGATAATACGGACAAAGCTCTTTCGTTACTTAAATCCGGTGCTGACCCAAATTATGTGAGTTCGCTTAATGGGACCAGGGTTGCTGCCATTGAAATTGCCTGCGAGTACAAGAATGTTGTAGTTGTTAGATACCTGCTCTCCCACGGCGTTAAACCATGGCTCGTTAGGCAAGACAAGTCAGCACTTATACGGCGTACGTTGGAATACCCCGCACATCATCCGTCGCTGAATGTCAATGAGATTATGCAAATATTAATCGATCATGGCGCTGACGTAAATATGACGTACCCGAAGGGTCCCTTACCGATAATCATTGCTATAAGATATGGGCACGAAGAGGCAGTAAAGTTTCTTGTGGACCATGGGGCAGACGTAAACCTGGCTATGCGAGAACAAGCGTCGCCTCTCTGGGTCGCCACACGCTTTGGAAACAAACTCGTGGTGCGGTTATTACTCAACGCTGGCGCCGATCCATCAAAAACTGGCAATACCTTTGATCAACTTATCAAGCTTGCTCAAGAATACGATGGCAAAGAAATCGTCGCGATTCTCAAAGACGCCATGGCGAAGCGCAAGGCTGCCGCGAGCAGCGTGCCGAAGAAGTAATATGGAGCTAACATGCGCAAGAAGCTGAACCGGACCAGTGTAATTATCCTGCTTGTTGCCGCGTTGACGGTAGTGGTACCGTCTTTGATTGTCTATTCTAACTATGACCGCGCGAGGAAGGGGGAACAGCTAGTCAATGCTATTTGGTCGGGCAATACCGGCGAAGCACTTTCGTTAATTAAATCTGGAGCTGACACATATTATGCGGCCTCACAGATTTACCCTAGATCAACTACCCTTGAGTTAGCATGCGATAGCAGAAATGTTGAGGTTGTTAAATACCTTCTTTCACACGGTGTTAAAGCACAGGAGGTCGGCCAAGACAAGGCATCACTCATTCGGCGTACGTTAGAGTCTCCAGATATTTTTTCGTCGCGGAGATGTAATGAGATTATGCAGATTTTGATCGACCACGGCGCGGATGTCAATGGGGAGAACAAGAATGATCCACGACCGATAATTCTTGCTATACAGAACCAACAGATCGAATCCGTGAAGTTCCTTATTGAGCACGAGGCAAATGTAAATATGACTCGCGGAGACAATAATTCGCCTATCTGGGAGGCGACGGTCACTGGAAACAACTTTGCGTTGCAATTATTGTTGAAGGCTGGCGCCGACCCAGTCAAATGTGGGACAAGCTTTGAACAACTTATTGACGTGGCTCAAAAAGACTACCGCGACGAAACCGCCGCGATTCTTAAAGACGCCATGGCGAAGCGGAAGGCTGCTGGGTCCGGTGGGTTGAAGAAGTGATG
>JBDUAM010000286.1:0-3252 GCA_040004655.1 Chthonomonadales bacterium
TGAAGCTGATTGACGTGAAGTTTCATGGGCAAGCTCGCCTGTAGCAACTCGATCTGATTAGGGTTCTGGTTACTTACCCCAAAATTACGCACCTTACCACTTTTTTGTACGGTAGAAAACGCTTCTGCTACTTCATCTGGTTCGACAAGTGCATCGGGTCGATGTAACAGCAAGATGTCCAGGTAGTCGGTATTCAGTCGCTTCAGGATGGCGTCGACAGACGTGATTATATGCTCTTTCGAGAAGTCAAAGTATCCGGGTCGAATGCCGCACTTGCTCTGCAGAATCAGTTTGCATCTATCAAGTTTTAATCGACCAATTGATTCGGCGAAGACCTCTTCACTCTTGCCTTTGCCGTAGATGTCGGCATGATCGTAGAAATTTATCCCAGCTCCAATACAAGTAGATAGGAGTGCGTCGATGTCGGCAGGCTTCTTCGCCGAGATCCGCATGCATCCAAGTGAGATTTCTGAACCTTCAAGTCCGCTGGTGCCAATTGGAAGTGTTTTCATACTAGCTCCTGATTTTTATCGCTCGCGCGAATGACTTTTATGGCGATGATATTGGCCAGAGCCGCCATCAAAATGCTGGCAATGATATCGATAGGAGTATGCAGGTAACTCGCCACTCGACCTACGCTTACGGCTATGGCTAAGATCACACCAGCCAAAGCGGCTCGTCGGGAAAACGGGAAGAGCAGAAATGCCATAGAAAACGTAATCAGCGCGTGATCTGACGGGAACCCATTTTCGGCATTGTGTGGTATCAGCGGCGAAATATTGAGCGCGATAAACGGCCGTTGTTCAATGTAAAGGGCTCCACCGATCTTTGCCATTGCGACCGCAAGGACCAACACAAGAATCCCCCGGAAAATCAGCGTCTTTCTATTTGCCACGGTCTCTCGAACCATTACCCAGAGTACGATCAGAGCATTTGCAACAAACAGATACTTTGCACAGAAGATGATCAGTGGCGTCATCCTGCCGAACCAACTTTGAATTCCATTGCTTTTGTCGACAGAATCACTTTGCCGCTACCGTTACTGCTTTGTCTATAGCTGCCGTTATTCGCTTCAACGTTTCGGACAGCTTGGCAATCTGCGACTGCGCCTCATCCCATTTGCGCTCTTCCAGGGCCTCACGCACTCCCGGAAGGGTCTTGACCCCATAGCCAGTGTAAAACCCGGGGGCGTATAGCTCATGCCGATACCACGGTCGACGGGGAAGACCCTCAGGGGAAAGCTCAGACCGATCGATGTCAATGATCGCCGCATCCAATGTTGCCGAGCTTGGGGCTCCTGACTTCGCTACAGCCGCATCTAGCGCTATGGCCGACTTGAGTAGCGCCTCAGCTGCAGATTTGATCGGAGCAAGATCAAACGTCGGCGGAACGGAGAGCAGAGAGGGTTCGATCACCGTGAGCGTTGGGTCGAGCGCAGCCTTGAACGCACCAATTCTAAGCAGGTGGTTTCGGTTCTCTGAGTCTTCGCGGACCTTCTTTTCGAGTTCAATTAGCTCAGTCACATATTTAGAAACGGTGTCCGCGAATGGCTTGAACTTCACCGGGACAATGTCTGCGTTTGCAATCCGCAAGGTCGCTCTACCTGTGGTCTTAGCCTGGACAACGCCGTATCCAAACGTCGGATCTTGAAACCGGGTGAAGTGGTCAAAAGAGTCGTAGATAGAGTGGTATGATCCTCCTCCACCTTCGCCGCCATACCCCATGTTGAGCGAGGCAATCCCCAGGTGTTGAAGAAATGGGGAGTAATCCGAGCCTGACCCGAGCGCCTCAATGTGAAAGTGATCTTCGTCTAGCAGAGTCTTGTTCGCCGCTGTAGTTCCGGCCACCAGTTTGCTTAACTGACCGCGCTTGTAAACGGTCAATCCGGTTTCAGGGTCGATGACGTCTCTCGCGATCTCATCGATCATCTGCTCTAACGTATGGGATCCAGCAACTCCGAGAAATCCGCGACCAGAACCATCAGAATTGATGTAAGCGACAGCCTTCGTCGACAACTCCTCAGCGTGCGTTTCGACCCACTCGGTTGAGCCGAGCAATCCGGGTTCTTCTCCGTCCCACAGGCAGTAGATCATCGTGCGCTTTGGTCGAAACCCCGTCTTTGCAAGCTCACCAACACCGCGAGCTTCTTCCAGCAATGCAACTGTTCCACTCAGCGGATCTTCGGCGCCATATACCCACCCATCATGATGATTACCGCGAATGACCCACTCATCTGGGAGGTCGCTGCCGGGAAGTTTTGCGATGATGTCGTATGCGGTGACCGTATCCCAGTTGAACTTAAGCGCGAGATGCACCTGCGCCGGACCAGCCCCGATGTGGTAGGTAATAGGCAATCCGCCACGCCAGTCCGCCGGTGCTACCGGACCCTCAAGCGCCTTCAGAAGGGGAAGTGCATCACCATAGGAGATGGGCATGACCGGGATTGAAGTGAGAGTTTTGGCTTCTGAGATCGGGAGTCGCTTTGCCGACTTTGTCGCTCCTTCACCAGGAGTCAGCGGATCGCCCGGATAGAGTGGCATGTCCGCGACCGATCCGCGCTGAGCGCCGTGCTCGTTTCGGAAGCCGCCCTTCGGGTAGACATCTCCGGGCCCGTAGCCATCGTCCTTAGGGTCGGAGTAGATCAAGCAACCAATGGCGCCATGCTCTGCGGCGACCTTCGGCTTGATACCTCTCCATGAACCGCCGTATCGAGCGATGACAATCTTGCCCTTCACATCAATTCCACGTTCGGCAAGCGTCTCATAATCCTTGGGGATGCCGTAGTTCACATATACTAACGGGCCAGTTACGTCGCCGTCGACAGAGTAGGCGTTGTAGACCGGGAGCTGCTCCTTACGGAATCTGCCGGACGTGGAGTCACCGCTAATGGCTGGTTCCTCGATCTTCGCGACAAAATGGCCGGGGCTGATCAGTTCTAGTTTACGGGATTTCGGGGTGGGGAAGAGCACCTGAAACTCTTCAATTTCCGTCTGAAAACCGAACGATTTGAATAGACCAGCAAGGTAGAGCGCATTGGATTTGCCGCCCGGTGAACCGACGTGATGCGGTCGCTCAGAGAGTCGCTTCATCCAGGTGCGAAGGTTATCGGCTTTTAGCAGGGAGTCGAACCGGGTCTCCAGCGCATGCTCGGCTCGGCTCGCAGATTCGGTAAACCCGGTGATCTTGGTAGTAGGCGTCTGCGCAAAAATTGTCGTCGAAGACAGAGAAAGAAGCGCGAAAGGGAAGATGTAT